>CAMYWU010000081.1 GCA_947302895.1 uncultured Clostridia bacterium
CTTGAAGTATCAAGTGAATATCCTTGCGCGAGGAGATATCGCGCCGAAAGTCCAGAAGGAGGTGCTAAAGATGGCATTAAGAAACTACGAAATCGTTATGGTTTATTCACTCACAAAGGGTGATGAGGCAGTAGAAGCTTTAAAGACCAAGTTCACTGACCTTATTTCTAAGAATGGCACTCTTGGCGAAGTTGAGGAATGGGGCAAGAGAAAGCTTGCGTATCCCATCAACTACGAAGCTGAGGGCTACTATGTTCTTATCAATTTCTCTTGTGATGAATCATTCCCTGCTGAGCTCGACCGTGTTATTAATATCACAGACGGTGTTCTCCGCTCGCTCATCGTTGCAAAAGGAGAATAATTATGATTAACACAGTTGCATTAATGGGAAGATTAACTTATGATCCCGAATTAAGATCAACACCGAGCGGCGTTAGCGTTATTCGTTTCCAGGTTGCATGCGACAGAAATTATCAGAAGTCGGGCGAAGACCGCCAGGCAGATTTTATCGACTGCGTTGCATGGAGACAGACTGCTGAATTTATTTCACGCTATTTCCGTAAGGGCTCAATGATTGCTGTTGAGGGCTCAATCCAAACCAGCAACTATACCGATAAAGACGGTAACAAGAGAAAGCAGGTTGAAGTTGTTGCAAACAATGTTTCCTTCTGCGGTTCAAAAGCTGAATCGGGAATGGACCAGACTCAGAGCTATGCTCCGGCTGCTCCGAGCTATGCAAACGCTTCAAACAGCGACTTTGAAGAAATCGTAGACAGCGACAGCGAAGACGATCTTCCATTCTAAGAAAAGGAGTATTGAATTATGGCATACGTTAAAGGACCGAGAAAAAGCCGCAGAAAGGTTTGTCAGTTCTGCGTTGATAAGGTTGAAGTTATAGACTACAAGGATGTTGCAAAGCTCAGAAAATTTGTATCCGAAAGATCAAAGATTCTTCCCCGCAGAGTAACAGGCACATGCGCAAAGCATCAGAGAGAGCTCACAACAGCTATCAAGAGAGCTCGCCACCTTGCTCTTCTTCCCTACACATCGGACTAATAGCAAAATTGAAAGGATATCCAAACGGATATCCTTTTTATTTTTCTTTAACAGTGATAACAGGGGTCTGACCCCTGTTATCATTCATTTGATAAAAATCCATAACAAAATAAGGGAGGGCGCATGCCCTCCCTTTTATAAATATTTATTTGTGTTAAAGCTCAATGTACGGAACATCGCTGCCCGGAGTGCTCGGATCTCCGCCAACTTCCCAGCCCGTTGTTGCATCATTAAGTATTGAGGCTGTTAATACATCCTCGCTTCTCATTTTAACAACCTTTAATTCGGGTTCATTATATGCATTTATCATATTTATTCACCCTCCTTATTAAGCAAATTTTGCTTCGCATGCTTCTGCGTATCTGTATACGCCTTTTGCAAGGTTTTTAAGTTCTGTCGGAGCTTCGCTTTCATCTCTGAGTACAGTATAAAGATATGCATAGCCGTTATATTCTATTGTTGCTGTTCCGATTCTGATCTTGAAGGTTTTGCCGAAATCGCTTGCCTTAAGTCCTGTAACTCTTACGCAGTTGCCCTTTCCGTCAACCTTAACCATTTCTGCTGTTAAGCCATCTCCTTCAAGAACCTCAACCTCTGTTAACGCTGCATATACCTCGTTTTCCTGGCTTACATAGAAGCGGAACTCGGGATCAAGAAGCGCAACATAGGAAATGCTTGTTATTGTTATGTTTGCGCCTGAAGCATCTGTTCCGGGTGTGAATTTAGAAACAGCTCTCTTCTTGGTTGTATCACCGTCAACATATCTGATATATGCTGCATCAACATCAGCCTTATAATCGTCTGTATGAGCTACTTCATAATCCTCGCCTGTTACATCTTTTGATACAGCTGCATAACCGAAGTATTCGTCTGCAAGTGCGCCATAGTTAAGAAGTGCCTTTGCAACATCCTTATCCTTCTGAGTGATTTGATCACTAAGAGGAGCAGCCATAATATCCTGGCAATACTGCTGAATTGAGGTTGTGATTGTGTCAACAACTGTTTCACCTGATTTAACTGTGATTACATAGGGCTCTGCAATCTGTGCGGGAGCTGCATTCATTGTAACCTTGCTGTAGGCGCCGTTGCCAGCCTGCTCAAGCTCGGATACATTATATGTTTCTGTATCTCTTGTTGCATCCTTATCGTTAACTGTTGTGATATATGAAATCTCAACTGTTGTTGCATTTTGCTCTGCATAGTATGCATTATCAAGATAGAAGTTTACATCAATATCATTTTCAAGAGTAAGGTTGTATGCATTTTCAGGACCGATTTCTTCAAGATTGCCTATAGCACTTGTAAGAGCAGTTGTTGCTGCATTGATTGCAGCCTGTGAAATGGTATCAGCCTTTGTGAGCTTGCTTGAAGCTGCTGCTGCAAATGCCTCTCTTGAAGATACAGTGTACTTAGTTTCAAAGCCTTCCTCTGCTGCCTTAGCATCATATGCTGCAACTGCAGTATCATATGCTGTCCAATCCTGAGTATCGTATTCAACATATGATCTTCCACATTCGCAACTGTAAGTTGTGTAGCCGTTTGCATCACCGCTTGCATTTGTGTGAACAGACTCGTAGCTGTGAACTGTTGATGTTCTCTGTTCGTTGTAAGTCTTATCTGCTGTTACTGCTGCAAATGTTTCCCAAGCGAAAGTATAATGTCTATCATCATTATAATTGACAGCAGTATTCTCAGGAGCATGTGCTGCAACATCCTCAGCGCTTGCACCGTAGGGTAATTCAACCGTTTCTTTGGTTGATACACCCCAATACTTATATGTAATTGTGTAGTTTTGAACTGCAAGTCCGCTTACCGCATTATTAAGAGCGGTTACTGCGTTATCAATTGCAGACTGTGAAACTGTATCAGCCTTTGAGAGCTTGCTTGAAGCTTCTGCTGCAAATGCTTCTCTTGAAGCTGCAGTGTAATGAGCCTCAAAATCAGCCTCAGCAGCCTTTGCATCGTATGCTGAAACAGCCGTGTCGTATGCAGTCCAATTCTGAGTATCGTATTCAACATACTGATGTCCGCAGTACTGGCAGGTATAGGTTGTGTAACCGTTGGTGTTGCCGCTTGCAGCTGTATGCTCGGATGTGTATACACAGTTTTCAACAACACTGTGTTCGAATCCGCTTACGTGGCAATATGATGTGTGTCTGCCGCCGTTTTCACCGTCGAGATAAGTGTAGGTCCAATCGTGCGGAACTTCAACTTGTGTTTCGGTATAGGTGGCATTTGCAGTTGCTGCTGCGAAAGCCTTATCCCATTCATATGCATAGTGGGTGTTGCCTTCGCCGAAGTGAGCCGCTGTAAGAGCGGGAGCTGCTGCTTCAACATCTGCTGCGCTTGTGTTCGGGTCGAATTTAACAACAACATCCTCACCGCTGTATCTGTCGTATGTGATAACAATCTTTGCAACAAGAGCATTCTTTGCAGCGGTGATTGCTGCTTCCTTAGTGTTGATATCAGTCTGATAATCATCAGAGCTCATATTTGCACGGGTTTCTGCATCACAGTTGTTATAGTATTCAGCATCGTCAAGTGCAGCTTGAAGAGCTTCAATTGAAGCTGCTGTGTAATCAGCGCTGTTGTTATTAACAATGCCCTCTGCTGTTGCATATGTTGAATCAAAGCTTTCGAAAGAAGCTTTTGCAACAAGATTAATCTTGTTGAATTCTGTAACAGCACCTTTTATCTCATTCGCTGCAAGATTAACTGTACCCAGGAAATCTGCACGGTATTCTGCTTCACTGTATTCAACAGGGTTACTTGTTAAAACCTTATATGCTGCAACATAGAACTGATTAAGTGAATCACTTGTGTAGTCTGCTTCATTATCCTTAATCTCGCTGTAAACAGTTTTAAGGCTCTTATTTCCAGGATAGTTAGGAACTGCGGTTGCACCGCTTGCCTTAAGAATATCGAAAACAGGCTTGTAGTTAACTACATATGTATAGTGAGTACAGTTCGGAATTGTTATTTCTGAATTCTGCCATGCTCTTGCATACATTGTGTCGTAATAATCGTAATATGTTGTTGTGTTTCCTGAACCGAAGTAATTACACTGGTTCCAGAAGAAACGTGTATTGCTTGGAGTAAATGCCAAGTCGTAATCTTCCGAACCATAATCATATCCTATATGAGCATTGTTGTCAGTAATCGAAGATCTTCCGCCGTTAGAATTATTCGGATAATCGCCTGTGAAGGTAGTAGTATAAGCATAGGATGAGCCGGGCCATTCTCTCCAGATAAGGTCGTACCAAGGAGTATTAGTTGGACCGGTCCAATAATGGTCAAACTTCCAATCAGGAGACTTCCCGCTGTCTCGGTTAATAGCAACCGTATTAATTGAACTTTGTCCGCTTAATTCAAGAACAACGGGCATACCTGTTTTATGATAACCATCATACAGCAAAGCAATATCAGTCGGCCAGAAAAGGTTATATGTATTATCGCCAACTTTTGAATTACCTGCAAATGCAGTTGAACCTGCAGTAGAGCCTGAAGCATCGTAACTGCTCGGAGTTTTCTGAGCTAAAATATTTGAATAGCCGCCTGTACAAACGCTTTCATAATGATAGCCTTTTCTTTCAGTTGAACCTGTGTTAATCTTATTTGTTTCAGTTTCAACATCATAGCTTTCAAGATTTGCGCGAACATAGGTTCTTGCTTCATCGGCAATATCTTCAATACATACTGTTTCATAAAGAGCTGCAGCGTCAACCGCTCTGTTATAAACACGAATATCGTCTATAACGTTGTAGCTGTCAGTTGTCCAGTATGCATTACCCTTACCGAATCTGAGCTGACGGTTTGTGCTCAGGAAGTTAATCGGTCCGTAAGCCTGAGTTTGCATGGAATTATATCCCGAGGTAACATCCCTTGCGCTCTCGCCGTTAACAAATGCCTGGAAGTGATACTGGCTTCCGTCAGGAACGACATTAATCTGAACATAATACCATGTATTAGCTTCAAAGCTGTAAATGCTTGCTATATCAACGTATCTCGGAGTTGAGCCTTCGCTCCAGCACCATTTAACAGTTCCGTCTTCAAGAAGTGTTAAATAGTTCTTGCCGTCGCCTGTTCCGCCTTCGCCGAATTCAAAGAGAACCGCATCGTTCTGCTTATAAGCGCCAACATTAACCCAGCCTGATACAGCGAATGAAGCACCGCGCTTGCCGTTATAGGTTGTTGTGGTCTGCGGATTGTTATAAGTAACATTCGCTCTGCCGTCGATTGCTTCATGGGTTCCTTCATTATACTGATAAATAAGATTATCGGTATACTCGCTTGCAACATCGCCTGCAGAGAGCGCTCTGCTTCTGAAGCGGATATTTGTGTATGTAGCCTGAACGCCTGTTACGCCGCAGGTATCAGTCCAACCCCATGCGGTATAGCTTATTACTCCGTTTTTATCGAAGCCGAGTGTTCCGATATTTGATGTAAACTGCTTAACGCCATCTTTATAGAGAGTGATATCTGTTCCGTTATAGGTTATGTCAAAATCATAATCGGTTGTGGTTGTAATATCGGTTGAGCCCTTCTTAACATATTCACTTCCGTTATTGATATAGAAATCACCGTTATCAAGGAAGCGAATCCAGTCCTTTGAATTAACACCGTTTGCTTCTGCACCTGATGTTAATGCAAACAGGGGTGCGCCCCTCTTTGAAACAATGTTTGCGTTGAATGAAACTGTCCAGGATTTACCGGTATCAAACATATTCTTGATATCGCCGTCCTGAATAAACATTGTAGCGCCGTTTATTGCAACACAGTTACTCTGATAATGAACATATGAGTAGCCGCCCGTATTTGTCATAAGACAGAAATTATAGCCTGAATCATCCTTAAATGTGTCGTAGTGCCAAGAATTATCTGCAGAAAACGCTCTGTCAAACACAAATCTTACATCATTCTGATCGGAAATTCCGTATTTTGCGATAAGCGCATCATACTGTGTTTTGTTAATATGCATAATCGAACCGTGGCGAACAGAAAGATTTTCAAATCCGTTTAATCCGTCAACAGTTGTAATCGGGCTGCCGTTGTTCATATTTATAGAGCCGTCTGCAGCAGTGATTGCAGCTAAATTTGAACCTAAATTATAAATTGCAAATCTTCCTGCTGCGCTGAAACGGTCTGCAACAAGATAGTAGTTATTACCAATCTTATAAACCTGACAGCCTTCAATATTAGCGGTTTCAGAAGCTGTTGCACATTTACCGACATAGCTGTAATCTTCATTCAATTTGGATGATTTTGCAAGGCAAACGGTTGAAGCGCCTTCATCCTTATAGAACATATAATATGTTCCGTTCTGATATGTGATATCAGCGTCGATACAATCCTTGTTATTGTTCTGATAACAGGGGTTTGCAGGGTCGTCATACGGTCTGTAAAGCTGCTTTGGAAGTGAATACTTGCTCTGATCGAGAAGATCACTTGTCATCATATAATACATATTTGTTGAATTATATCCGTCAGCAGCAAATGCAAAGTAAACCATATACTTTCCGCTGGCTTCATCATAGAATACCTGAGGAGCCCATGTTCTGTAAACCTGGTTGTTATTAAGTCCGCAAATCTGAGCGGTGTTAATATAGGTTTCATCGGTCCAGTTAACGAGATCAAGAGATCTCCAGAGAACCATCTGAGGCTGATTGCCCCACCAACCCATAGTTATACAGTCAAGGTCTGTTCCGATGATATAGTAATAATCATCTGCACCCTTGAATAAATACGGGTCGCGAACATTAAGCGAACCGCCAAGCTGCTCAATTGCAGGCTTGTTATCGTATGTTGAAGTCATCCTTGCGTTCAAAATTTCTA
>CAMYWU010000082.1 GCA_947302895.1 uncultured Clostridia bacterium
TGTTTTCGGATTTTTGCTTTTTATTCTTTTTCCTGCAGCAAGTCCGGAATGATTATGCTGGGTTTGAACATCCATAATAATTAAATCAATTTTTCCTGAGCTGCATATGTTTTCTGCTTCAAAGGCATCTTTTAATACCGCAACAACATTAAAATCATCGTCGCCTGCAAGCATACCTGAAATATGGTTCTGAATATAAATATTATCCTCAACAATAAGAGTGTTAATCATTTTGCTCCTCCCTTATTTATTCTAAGTATCAAGGCAAATTGACCGTTTGAAATAATCTCCATTTCATTTCCCTGAGCTTCAAGCTTTTTCCTCAGTGAAGAAAGCCCTCCTCCCTCAATAATTTCGGCTTCGGGGGGAATGCCGTTATTTGTTATTATGACGGTATACTGATTATCGTTTTCACTTATGTCAACAAAAACCCTGTTGCCCTTTGCATGGATAACGCAGTTTGTTAAGCATTCATCTATTGCACGAAAAACAATTTCCCTTGAGCCTTCGAAGTCGGGGAATGCTCCGTTTATAACGAGCTCAACTCCCATTCCCTCTGCTTTTATTTGTGTTTCATAAAAATCCTTTTTGCCTGAGGGCTTATTGTTTGAAAAATAACTAACCGCACCTTCAAGCAAAGCAAGCTGCTTATCAATATCCTCTGAATTGCTCTTGTTTATCAGATTTGAAATTTTTATCAGGCTTGCTCCGATATCGTTGTGGATTTGCATTTTAAGGGACAGCGTTTCCTGTTCACGAATTCTGTCGGCGAGGCGTTCAAGCATTTTCTGAATTTCTTCGTTTGTTTTTATCAGCCGTTTATTCTCCTCTTCAAGCTGACGGTTTGCTTCAAAAAGTTCGGTAACATCCTGAAGTGAAAGCTGAGTAAAGGCTGTAAGGTTGGATTTGCTGAGCTGCCAAACGGTTTTATTGTTCAGTTTATAGAAATTCTCTGATAGCTTCTCAACCGAATCAAGCGCCTCATAAACATCATCAAGCGTTTGAGGATAGCGCTTAAGAATTGATGAAATAAGAGAGCTCATAGCATAGTTCATAAGAATTATTCTTGAATTCTCATCCGCAAAGCAAATGCCCGAATCAAGATTATCAAAAGCCTCTTTAACAGAATTCGGAGTAAGGCGCTCCCGATTCTTTCTTTGCTCTGTAAAAAATTTTATTATTGAGTAAATGATAAAGAAAACACTTACGAAAATAACCGCAGGTATGGGAACGATTTTATAACGGTAATTTGAGCTTAAGGTCGAGCCTGAAACATATGATATAAACAAAATGAGAAGAACAAATATCACAGCATCAGGCATACATTTTTTCAGCCTTCCTATTGATACATATTCATAAATCAAAAGCAGGAAAACAAATAACGCTGCAATGAAAAGCAGTCCCGAAATGCCATATTGAAAGGAGATGCCGTTAAACATTTTTCTCGCCTCCTTCCGGCTCAAATATGAACTGGGTTGAGTCGTCGTATTCTATTTTTAAGTTCGGGTAGCGGGATAAGAGCTCTGAATAATCAGACTGTGAGTCAGCAAGAATATTTATTCTCAGTCTGCCCCCAACCTCGCAAAATCTGAAATTAATATATTTTGCCTCATCGAGCAGGGCTTCAATAACATCTTCAAAAAAATCATATGCCTCAGAAAGCGTCTTGCCCGAAATACTGTTTTTATTCGTGCTTATAAGATAGCTGCCGTTAATTGAGAACAGTCTGAGTGCTCTGAAGCTCTCCGCAATTGCATTTGTAAGCATTAGCTCGGAAAACTCGCTTTCGTTTTCCATTGAAAGAACAAAGTTTTTGCGCCTCTTGATAAAGGTTCCGAAAACAACAATATGCGCCAGTATGCTTTGCTTTTCTTCATTTGTTTTTGCAACCTTGTATTGCTGCATATATGCTTCAATTTTATCAAGCTGAGCCTGAGTTTTTTTCTGCAGAAGGTCATAAAGTCTGTTTTGCTCGGCAATAGCTTTATGTGTTGCCTCTTTTTCATATTCAAGCTCAAGGAATGCCTTTCTGTCCTCAAGCTCCTCGCGCCGTTCCTTCAAAGTTTCGTATATGCTCAGCAGCTCGGAAATATCCTCGCTCCATACAGCCATTCCGCCTTTGATTTCAATGGTGTGAACTCTGTTTTTTTCATCAATTATTATTGGCTTGTTAATTGCGCTTTTTATAATTTCTGTATCAATATCTTCACTTGTTTTTGAGCGGTATTTAACATTATAGCTTTTATCAAGAATCTGAATGGGTGTGTTTACCGATGATGTAAGCAATTCAAAATAACGGGAATTTGAACGGATTAGTCCGCAATAAATACAGCTTTCAAAGAATGCAGCAAAAACAAGGCAGAATACAACCGTAACATCTCCGAGATATTTTATAACAAATTCTGCTCTTGAAGCGTATAAAATACCGTACAGTATTGCAAAAGCAAAGGGAATGAAGGATATAGCTGTCTTTTTATTCGGCTTTTTCAGCTTTTTTATCATAGTTAAAAACGAAATTGCCGATAATAGATATACCCATGCGGTTGAGGTATAATAAAGCCAGCCGTAGTTATAGTCGTTGTGGTTGCTTATATCCTTAAAGATAAAAGCAAAATGATGAATGTCGTTTGTTAATATGAGCGCAATCAGAATAAAGGTTAAAGCGCATATAAGCCACATATATTTAGGAGCCCGGTAGTCCTCCTCCTTATCAAGAAAAATAGATATGTAAACTCCGAGCAGAGGAACTGTCATCATGGGGATATAATACATATACCATAAAAACCTCAGTAAATCCGGATGAAGAACATATCGATAACGGAATTCTCTGATAACAAGCCAGAAAACCATCAGCATGGCAATCGCTGTCAGCATTCTGCGTACCTTTGGCTGCATAACACGTCTGCTTACGGTAACGCCCCAGAGGGAAAGAATACCGATATATATGAATATTCTTATATAATTCAGAAGCTTATCGAAAAAAGGCGGAATGGTAGGAACGGTTAAGATAATATAACGGCAAAGAATTGCAGCAACAATAAAAAGTGCTGATAAAACCAAGCTTTTATATATTCGGCTTCCCCTTGTTTTCATATCATCACCGCCTTTTAAACCGATAGTTTCAGTATAGCAGAATAAAAGAACTTCTTCAACTTAAATTTATCAATATTAGTGTTGATATAACATATCAACTGTGATACAATTTCTGCGAAATAACACGGGAGGCAAGAAATATGAAAACGAATGCAACCTATTTTGTTAATGATGAAAAACAGCCGCTAAGATACGGCGAGATAAATTTAATCAACCCCAAAAGAAAGAGGCTCAGAGGTGAGAAAGCCAAGGAGGGAATAGAGGCAATTCCTGTTTTTTGCGGCTTCTGCGGAACTGATTTAGAGCTTATGCGTATGGGTCAGAGGGGCGAGCTCTGCCCGAAATTTCCCGAGGGCGAAAACAGACTTATCAACGGCCACGAGGGCGTTGTTTGGGTTCCGTCGCAGAATCGCTTTGCAATTGTTTTAATCCGAGGCGGAGACAGCTACGACCCAACCCGTTTCACCGAGGATGAAACATATTTTGAATATGGCTGCGATGGTGCGGACGGTTTGTTTTCGGATAAAAACTATTTCAATCCCGATATGCTTCTTTATCTTCCAAAGGAATATGAGGGAATGAAAAAGCTTCCCGTTGACCTTGCAAAAAGGCTTGTTTTCTGCGACCCGTATGCCTGCGCAATTTTCCAGGAGGAAAGAATGCGTGATATCGGAAGCGCTCAGAATTTCCGTGTTGTTATGGCAAGGGAAAAATGCTCCGAGGAAGAGGCAAGAAAGATTGCAACCGAGGAAACCTTTAAAAACACGGTTATCTACGGTCTTGGAACAACGGGCTTATTCATCGGCGACCAGATAAGAAGAAAACATCCCGAAGCAAAAATACTCTTCGTTGCAAGAAGCGGCGGAGATAGCGATAAGGTTAGATTTGCAAAAGAGGTTATCGGCGCTGATTATCTTTGCGCAGGAAATCTCAGCGAGGAAGAGGCTGCAAAGGCAATCAAGGATTATTTCGGCGCTCCTGCAAGCTGTTTCGTCGGAACAAGCGGCAATGCAGTTGAACACAGAGTTGCCTTTGAACACGGCGCACTCGGCTGCAACGGTATTTACGACAGCTTTTCGCTCGGCCCGAAGGTTACATACGACACAATGCCCTTCGGCTTCAAAAATCAGGTTATCTTGGCTTCAATCAATTTCACTCAGAAGCATATGGAGGAGGCTATCGAAATCCTCTCAAAGAGCCGCTTCGGCGAGGTTGTTGAGCTTATTGATAAGGATGAATTTATCAAAGACCCGATTGATGCATACTTGAATAAAATCTATTCCAAGGCAGCGCCGCTTAAAACTGCGGTTGTTTGGAATAAAGAATATATGGAATAGTTAAGAGTTAAGAATTAAGAGTTAAGAGTTTTTGTTTCTCGCTTTGCTCGGTCAAATATAATATGCCGACCGCAGGTCCCGCAACTCTTCACTCTTCACTTTTCATTTTTCACTTATATAAGGAGAATAGTTATGAAAGCAGTTCAGATAACAGAGCCTTTTGATATTAAGGTTGTTCAGAAAGAAGAAATCAAGGCAAATGAGGGCGAGGCGCTCCTCAAGGTGCTTTACTGCGGCATTTGCGGTGCGGATGTTGCTTCATACACAGGAAATCAGCCGTTTACAACATATCCCCGTATTCCCGGCCATGAATTTTCAGCAATGATTGTTGAAATCCCCGAGAACGACAGAGGACTTAAGGCTGGCGATGTTGTAACTTGCAATCCGTATTTCAACTGCGGTGAATGCTATGCATGCAAAAGAGGAATTGTAAACGCCTGCCACGATAACCAGACTATGGGCGTTCAGAGAGACGGAAGCTTTCAGGATTATATCTCAATGCCGATTGAAAGAATTATTGACGGCAAGGGACTCACCGCAAAGGAGCTTGCTCTTATTGAGCCGTTTTCTATTTCTGCTCATGCGCTTTCAAGAGCCGAGGTTAAGGAAGGGGATAACCTTCTTATTATGGGCGCAGGTCCCATCGGACTTTTTGCTCTTATCAATTCTAAGGCAATGGGCGCAAGAGTTGCAATTGCCGACCTTCTTGAAAGCCGTCTTAATCTTGCAAGGGAATACGGCGCAGACCTCATTATCAACAATAAAGAGGATGATTTTGAAGAGAAGTGCAAGGAGTTTACAAACGGCCAGGGCTTTGATGTTTGCGTTGAAGCTTGCGGCGCTCCCGTTACCTTCCTTTCCTGTATAGATGCAGCCGCTCACGGCGCAAATATCATTCTCATCGGCAACGGCAAGAGAGAAACAACCTTCGTTCACTCAATTCTTCTTAAAAAAGAGCTCAATGTTTTCGGAAGCAGAAACGCTTTCACAAAGGATTTTGAGGAGCTTATAGACCTCGTTTCCTCGGGCAAGGTTGACGTTCTTAAAATGATTAGCGGTGTTTATAAGGCTGAGGATGCAAAACAGGCTTTCGACGCTCTTGCAAACAACGACGGCTCACTTGCAAAATTATTAATCGAATTCAACGAGGAATAAAATCAAAGCGAAGCGAACCTGCCCTAACACCTGAAACCTAACACCTAACACCTAAAAAGGAAATAACTATGATTATTGACGCACACGCTCACCTCTGGAAAACCCAGACGGGAAGAAGGGATAACAACCCCGTAAGAACGCTTGAAAACGGACTTTCCGATTTCGGCGGCGAAATAAAGCAGATGATGCCGCCGTATATGTTAAACGGTGAAAACTCGCCCGAAATGCTTATTGCCAATATGAACTACGCAGGCGTTAACGGCGCAGTTATTGTAACCGAGGTTATGGACGGCAATCAAAACGATTATTTCAAATCAGCAAAAGCAAAATACCCGGAAAGGCTCAAGGTTTGCGCCTTCTATGATGACGGCGACCCCTGGACAATTGAGGGCTTCGACGGAATTAAGATTTGTGCCTGCAAGCTTAAACAGCCCGGTATTGAGAGACATATTGAGGTTTTTGAAAAGGCAAACGAGCAAAACAAATTCGTTTGCATCGAGCTTGAGGACGGCGATGCTCAGGTTGGCGAAATGAAGGAAATTATTCAGCAGTTTCCCGATTTAAAGATTGCCATAGGTCATTTCGGAATGGTAACAAGGAAGAACTGGCAAAAACAAATTGAGCTTGCAAGATATAAGAATGTCTTTGTTGAAAGCGGCGGAATAACCTGGCTTTTCAACGAGGAATTCTATCCCTATCCCTCAGCGATTAAAGCAATCAACGAGGCGGCGGATATCTGCGGCTTTGATAAATTGATGTGGGGCAGCGATTACCCCAGAACAATGGTTGAAATAACCTATAAAATGAGCTATGATTTCGTAACAAAATCAAAGGAAATAAGCGAGGAAAACAAAGCAAAATTCCTCTTTGAAAACGCAAAGAGCTTCTACGGCTTTGAAAACCTCCCAACTCTTCCAAAAATTGAAAATATGCTATAAAAAAATCCCCTGCAAATTAAGCAGGGGATTTTTGATAACAGGGGTCTGACCCCTGTTATCAATAACAGAACGGGGGACGGACCCCTGTTCTGATAAAGCTCCGAGTGCCGAGTTCCAAGCTCCGAGTTTTCGGATACTCGCCGTCGCTGCGGCTCGAACAATAGCAGAATGCGCTCCCAAGAACAAATGGGGACATTTCTCTCCCAACTGCGCTCTCATTTGTAGGGCGT
>CAMYWU010000083.1 GCA_947302895.1 uncultured Clostridia bacterium
ATGTATCAGGCACATTAACATCAGCACTTGCATACTGCGCAACGTCTATATCCGCTGCGTTTTCGGTTATGGTAATTTTACCCGAAGGTGTTATTCCCGTGCTTATACTGTTAATCGCACTCGCAAGGTTATTTGTGTTTTTGTTTTGCGGAAGCGTTCCGCCCTTGTTATCAATACTGTCGTATGCATCGGAAATATCGCTTGTAAGTTCAGCCAAAGTATCAGCTGTTGCCATTTACTCCACCTCCCGAAACTATGTTTGTCAGTGCTGTGTAAATATCGCCTATTGCATTGTCAACATAGGTTTTTGATGCGTAGGTTGATTGAGCTTCTGTTTTGCTGAGATAGTCTTCTAAATAATCTAAAACATCTAATTGACTTACCAAAGATCCGTCATATGAGGTTTCCCAATTTGTAACTCCTGTTGCATCATTATCAACATCATATATAAAGCCGTCGCTTGCTATAATCAATGTTGTTTCTGCGCTGATAACAACAATACTGCCTTCATCAACATTCAACCTTTTGCGTTTGTTTGCATTTGAAGCTGACCAAGTGTTACCTGCTATATAACCGCCGCCGACAACATCATAAACGCCTGTTCCTGTTGCGGTAATAATATCTTCAATCTTATAAGGCGTTGTTGAAGTATGCCCCGATAAATCAAGCGGTTTTCTGCCCGTTTTGCTTTCAATGAAGCCGCTTTTGACGTTAAGTACGTTTCCCGTATCATCCATTGTTGCACCCATTGTGTAGCTTGCGGCGTTTTCGCCGTCCATAACGTTAAACTCGTGAGCGCCCTGTGCATCGGTTATTGTAACCTTATGACCGCCTGTTATTGCACCGATTGAAACTGTTGGCGAAAAACCGTCTGCACCAGCTGCGCCTGTTGCACCAACAGAACCGCTGTCGCCTTTTGCTCCGTTTGCAATATCGGCAGTTGTTGTGGTTCCGTCGGCATCGGTAACGGTTATTGTTGCGCCTGAAGCACTCTGTGTTACGCAGGCGCTGATATTCCCTGCCGCTATGCTTGCAGAGGAAGCCGCAGTGTTTGCTGCGGCGGCTGCTGCAAGAGCTGTTGCCGATGCTTCAGTCAGGGCAGTATATTCATCGGTTGATTCTATTGCCCCGTCATATGCTTCAACCTCGTCAACAAATATGCAAAACTCCGGAGAATACAGAACCTGAACGGTTTCGCTTTCGCCGAGCGCATTATTTTCAATTGCATCAAGCGCATCCTCAATACTATCAATTGCAACAATGAGCAGACGAGCCCTTACCTCACCGGGAGATGTTAAAGTCTGCTGAGTTAAGGTATATGAAACAGTTGAATTATCAACCTCACAGGCGTTATATAAAACCGTATTATCGCTTTTTGTTGCAAACAAAACAGCAGTCAATTCGCCGTTCCCGAAGTCAAATGGCTTGCCGCAATCAGTAATATTGATTATCAGCTGACGTGAAAGCGCTTCGTTCTGATTTGCATTAACGGTGAACTGAACTCCGTGTTTTTGAAGGTCGAGCGTTTTGATATAAGTTGATTTATTCATAATTTTCTCCTTTTACTTTAATGCTCGCCTGTAATAATAGATATAATCAATCTTGTTTTCCTTATCGATTTTTCCCTGCTGAACATAAAGATTAATTCTTTGAACCGCAGCATCGAAGCTGCCCGCCCTGTTGTTCAGGTTAATATCCTTTATGATATTGGGATTGAGGTTAAGATGGTCGTACCAGTCAAACTTGTTATTATTTGATTTGTTTGATGAACTGCCACCCTTGCCTGAGCGTGAACGTCCCGAAGAGGAACGGCTTGGAGCTGTGTATTTATACTGCTTATAAAGCTGCTCGGCAAGATATGCAGTCAGCTTGTCCTGTTCAACAAGTTTATTGAGGTAGTTTCTCATTCCCTTATTGTTTTGCTTATCCCTGAAATCGGCGCACTTATCGGCTGCAAGCTGTTTATACACATCATATTTCTTGAATTCAAGCTGTTTTTGCCTGTTTTCATTTTCAAGCTCATTTGCATACTGCTCCGCCCAGAAATCACGGTTTTGTGAGTGGTTATCAAAATCAAAATCACGGGTGTCGCCATATTCCTTCTGAGCTGCTTTAAGCGCTGCATTATATGCTTCGGCAGTGCTCGTATAATCGGCAAGCTCGCTTTCACTTGCGCCTGAAACAGTCTGATAGAGCTCCTTGAGCGCATCGTTATTTGCAGCATACGCAGCCTCGGCATTCTCAAGAAACTGAGGCTTTGCATTTTCAGCGCTTTCATTAAGCGCCTGAAGGCTCTGGCTGGCAACCGTATCCGCATAGCTTGAGCCATATCCGCCCGTTAAGTTCTGAGCCTGGGCTTGATTATCCGCAATTGCAAGAGCGGCAAGAGCCTTATATTCATCCGCAAATTTTCTGTAGGCGGCGTCGTTTTCACTTGAATAATTGAAATCTGGCGCCTCCTTAATTTTTTGGTATATGCTCTTTAGCTCGTTTGCATATGAATTATGATAATACGGGTTATAATCCTGTATTGAGGAAAGATTAATCAGCGAGTTTTTAACATCTTCCCCTGTTTGATACGGAGCGAACGTGGCATTTCTTTTCTTTTTCGTATTATTTGAAACTGCCATATTCCCTACCCCTTATACAGCTTTTTCTGGAGCTCATATTCCTTGAGCCAGTTTATCTGGTCCTGAGCGCTCTCGCCCTGATTCTGGTAATAACTTCTGTTTGAATTATAGCTGTTAAGCTGATAATTCCGCTCGTCGTTATAAGCGTTATATGCGCTGTTCATCTTGTTGCCGAGGGCATCCGTCTGTCTGAAATACGCATCGTTTCCAAGGGAATTCATATTCAGGGCGGTGTTGAACTTATCAAGATTATTCTGCTGATTATATCTATACATATCAAGCGAGTTCTGATATGCCTCAGAAGCTTTATCCGCAAGCATATTCATCTGGTTTTGATATGCCTTTTTTGCTGCGCTCTGCGCCGCTGAGGAGTTATATCCTCCCGAGAGCGCCGCTCCGAGAGCCATTTGATTTTTCATAGCATTGTTTCCCTGATTCATATACTGCTGCTTATAAAGCTGAAATAACTTATCCGTTTTCGGGTCGTATGAAAAGCGCTCCTGATTCATAACCTTATCGAAAAGGCTGTTTACATCTGAAATATTTGAATTATATCCGTAGTTCTCGGGATTGTTCACTCTGCTGAGATATTCATCATATGCCTTGGAATATGCAGCTTTCAGCCCTGATGAATCATTGTAACTGAAGTTCCCGAGATTGTTTATTTGTTTATTGGCTTCTTCAAGCCTTTTTTGATATTCTGATTTTGCCATATTTCACTTCCTTTTTGCTGTGCTTAATTCTCAAAATCAATATGCTTAACGCTCCCGTTCGAATAGATTATTTTCATTTCACCGTCCGAAAAACTTATATCAGATACGGTAAGCGGGTTATCGTTACTGCTTTTATTCCCGGCTGAAAGTAATTTTTCAAGCGAGCTTACAAGCAGCTGAAGATACCTGATAATATATGAAATCTGTTCAGATGGAGAGCCTTTCATACTCAGAGGAGATGGCTTGGGAAGGTTTATCATCCAACATCTCCCCCTTCTTCAAGGATTTTTGCAATTGAAATAATTTTTACATCCCCCCTGCCCTTAAGCATAATCTTCATATGGTCGCATCTCACGGGAACAATCGGAAGTAGGTGGGTTTGTATACCCCTCGAGGTAAGCTCGCCCTTGCGGTGCCATACGCCATCGGAATCATACTGAATATAAACAGCAGCGCTTGATGAATTATCAAGCTTCAAGCGGAGCTGAAGGCGTGAGAGATATTTATTATTCGGATATGAATAGCCCATATTACCGCTCTCACACATCCATTCAAACGCTTCTTCCTTCTGATATTCATTTTTGTTCAGAACATTTTCAGGAGAAACGCTGTATAGCTTTTCATCCTTTGCGCTGATAAAAAGCAGTTCATTATTAAACTTTAAAAACTGCAAAACATCCGTGTCATCCTCCCTGCTCCAGGTTGATAAAACAGTATCATAAACAAATAAATGGCGCTTTTGCTTGCTGTCCTGCATTGAAACATAGTATTTATTGTTATATGCGCCTGCAACTGCGTTTTTATATTTCTCTTTTCCGAGCGCAGAGGAGATAACAGAGGTATTTGCTCCGTCGAATGCAACAATTCCGCAGGAGGATTTGTAATAAAGGATATTATCAATAACGGCAAGGCTTCTTTCGCTTCCCTTTTCAACGCCCTTAAACTGGCTTGAATATGAAAGAGAATAGCTCATTGAATCAAGCTCGCCTTCGTTGCTCGGATAGCTTCCGCTAATAACATAAAGCGCATCCTCTTTAAAAAACATAGGATGACCGAGGAAGCTGATACAGGCTGTGAAAGCTCCGTTTGTTCCAACATTTACCGCATAACTATCACTTGCAAAGCCCGAAAAATCATAGAAATTATACGGATTTCCAAGTGCTGAGGCATAGATTTCCGTTCCGCTTTCAGAGAACGCCCAGATTCTGTTCTGACTTTCGCAGGCAAGAGATATTTCAGGGCATTTGCGTTTAAGCTTAAGGGTTATTCCCTCCTCCATATCAAAGGTTGGAAAAAGGTCTTGCCTTATTTCAAAGCTGCTTGCATTAACATATGCCTTTGAATGAGCTTCATCGTTGATATATCCGCTTATTATGATAAAATCCCTGTCGTCGCCGTTAACGTTTTCGCTTCCCTTAGAAAGAATTTTATAGGAGGGAGTATTAACATAATCCTTATCCTTCTTAATTATCAGAGTGCCCGTTATTTCACTGCAATTCGGAGAACCCGTTGTTGTTATTTCAAGGCAATCGTTTTCGCGAAAAGAAGCAAAAACATTATCGCTGCTCAAAGCGGAAATTTTAATATATGTTTGTCTGTTTGCCCAGAGCGCCTTATCCTCAAGATAATCCTGAACAGAGCCGTCTTCAACACGGAAGTTTTCGCAGTATTCAAGAATATCAAGATAGCTTCCTCCATCAGTTTTATAAACTGTTGAAATAAGAAAATCATCAAGCGTTTTTTCAGCTTCAATTCTAAAAGCGGGTATTTCTTCATTAGTATTTTCGCTTTCATAAACAATCCCATCAGGAAAAACGCAGATATTTGAGCCCATACGAACAAGGAAACGGCTTTTATCAGAATTATCAAAAAGCGAGAGCTTTGGAAGAATGCTGAAGGAATAGCTCTTATTTTCTCCGTTTTTTATAAGCGCACAGCCAATAATATTGTTTTCTGCGTTTTTAATGCGCTTTAGAGCATACAGAGAGCCCGAGCAAAAAACTGCTCCCATGGTTGAATGAGCAGTATATGTGTTGCTGATGCTCTGCTCCTCTTCATCGGTATATGCTTCGCTTAAAGAGTTATCCGCATTTAAAAACTGTAGCGAGCGATGCTCCCTTGAGCTTGCGGCAGGATAATAATCGCTTGTCATATTCTTTTGATTCTGCCACTGCCCCTTGCCTATTCTCAGATTATTGCAATAGCCCGAAAACTCCTCAGTTATTTCCTTGGAAACGGGCTGTTCGTTTAAATAGGGTATTTTCATTTCTCCTCCTATATGCTAAAGCTCGGCGCTTCCTTGGTTTTGTGGTTTCGGTTGTACCATGAAAAATATGCGTCATAATTTGATTCAAAGAGCTTTGCAGCATTGTTAAACGAGGTTATCTCCCTGTTTGAATAAGCAACATTTTTCTCAAGATAGTATCTGTATATCTCCTTAAACATAAAAGGAACAAGAAGCTCTCTTTCACCGTCGGAGGTGCTGCTGTATTCGGTAAACTCATCAATTTCAGGGTTTTCCCTGTCCTTGATAATGCTGTTAAAAAGCAGCTCATCAAGCTCATTTATCCAGTTTGTTTTATCCTCTCTTGAATACTGATTGGGAACCTGGGAATCAAAATAAGCAATTGCTTCATTAAGCGTTATTTTTTTCATTTTTCACCTTCTTTGATTTGATTGTTTACATATGGTTTTAACCGCTATGCAAACATACATCCTTTATCAGATTCAGGCACGAGCTCTGTTTCTGATAAGCTCAGCTTCGCTCTGGGCGTTCTGAATTGCATATGCATATGCTGCGGGAATTTTAACTCGCTTGCCCATGGGAATAAGCATTGCAACTCCGTTAACGGAGCAATAATACTTATCGTTTTTCTCGTTTGAACGGTCAAGAGGAATAAAAACCTCAATCATATCTTCTTTTTCTTTCTTAGCCATAATAGCCTCCTTATCATTCTTTCAGAGCGTATACAGGGGTCTGACCCCTGTATACGCTTGTTATTAGTTAGTTGTATCGGTTGCGCTGAAGGTTGATGCGCTTTCAAGGCGAACAATTCTCTCGGGATAGAGAACCTTGGCAGCAGTTGAAAACTTATAACCAACAGTTGAGCGCTGGTCGAGCGGGTCGGCTGTACCGCCTGAGCCCTTGCCCTTAACAATCATTTCCATGCCTGCGCCTGCAGGGTCAACAACGCCCCATGCATCCTTGCCGAAGATATATGTTGCGTAAACTGCAACACCGCTGTTTGTTGTTGAATCGCTTCCATCCCAAACCTTAGCATTTGTGCTTTCGATGAAACGAACGCCGTGGAGCTTGCCGATTTCGCCGTTGTAAATTTCCTCGGGCTGTGCATACTG
>CAMYWU010000084.1 GCA_947302895.1 uncultured Clostridia bacterium
AACGCCGTCTAAATCTGAAGCGGTTGTTGCTTCAAGAATAATTGATATATCGCTCTGAACCTGAAAAGAAGTGCATTTTGCGCCGCGCAATCCAACCTCTTCCTGTACATTGAAGCAAAAATAAGTATCGTATTCAAGGTCGCTTTGTATTAGCTTAATTAAAAGCATACAACCTATTCTGTCATCAAGTGCTTTAGCCTTAATAAATCCGTTTCCGAATTCATAGAATTCACTTTCAAAATATGCAAAATCGCCAAGCGAAACATACTCTTCTGCCTCAGCCTTTGATGAAGCGCCGATATCAATTAAAAGCTTATCAAAGGAGGGCGCAGTTTTCTCTTCCTCGGCATTAAGCAAATGAAACGCCTTATCGCCGATAACTCCGTTGATACTGTTTATTTTAACAACTCTGTCGAGGCAAACACGGGCATCAATACTGCCAACGGGCGAAAAGCGAAGATAGCCCTCATCCGTTATATCCGTGATAATAAACCCAACCTCATCCATATGAGCATTAAAGCAAACTTTTTTAGCAGGTGTTTTTCTGCCTTTTTTGAATGCAATAATTGAGCCGAGAGAATCGATTTCAAAATCGCAATAATCCTTAATACAATTGATAATGTATTCACGAACGGCGCTCTCATCCCCCGAGGCTCCGTTTAAAAGACATAACTCTTTAAGCATTAACTTCACCCACTCTCTTCTTTATATATTCAGCAATGAGCTTTGCAACGCTTTCTACATCAGTTGTATCAACAATTTCAATCGGCGAATGCATATATTTTTCGGGAATTGAAATCAAAGCAGTTTTAACTCCGCTCTGATTAACTGTTATTGCATCTGCATTTGTTCCCGTTCTGCCCGAGCCCATAATTTCAAGCTGATATGGAATACCCTTTTCCTTTGCAACCTCAACAAGAGCATCGCTCATTTTTCTGTCGAGAATGGGAGAAACGCCAATCATTGCTCCCTTGCCCATTTCTCCGCAATCGCTCTTCTTGCATAAAGGAGAATACCCAAAGGAAACATCAACGGCAATTGCTTCATCAGCTTCTTTGCCGTATGCGCCAGTTTTAGCGCCCTTCATTCCTGTTTCCTCCTGAGTTGAGAACATGGCAGTTATTTTTGCATTAACACCCTGAAGCTCACTCAGCGCAAGAATTATTGCAGCAACACCGCTTCTGTCGTCGAGAACGCTTGCCGAAATCTGATTGCCGAGAAGCTTTGTAAAGTTACGCTTGAAAGTAACTCTGTCTCCAAGGGAAACAAGCTTTTCAGCCTCTTCTTTATTCATACCGATATCAACTGATACATCGCTGAAATCAGGAACCTTCTTTTCATCGTCAGCCTTTTGAAGATGGGGCGGAATATTGGTTATAACACCCTTTATTTCACCCGATTTTGTATGAATGCAAACCTCACTTGCAAGAAGCATTCTGTTATCAATACCGCCGCATTTTGCAATTTTAACAAATCCGTCATCCGTGATTTCGGTTACTATCATACCAATCTCATCAAGATGGGCATCAAGAAGGAAGTGATAGCCTTCGCCAAAGGTGCAATAAACATTATTAGCCCCGTCAACGCAAACCTCACCGTAATCCTTTAATATATCCTTTAGAACTTCAACTATTTCCTCCTCTGCGCCGCCAACGCCGACAGCCGAGGTCAGCTTGAATAAAAGCTCACTTGTATTTATCTCATTCATCAAAGCTATTTACCATTTCCTTAAATTTTCTTCCTCTGTATTCAAAGGTTTTAAACTGATCAAAAGCAGGACAAGCAGGACAAAGCGAAACGATGTCGCCGCTCTGGGCCTCTTCTTTTGCAATATTAACAGCGTTTTCAAGCTTATCGGTCATAACAACCTTAAGTCCGCTCTCTTCAAAACGTGAATTATTGCGAACAGCATCATATATTCTGTTTGCAGTTGTTCCGTTTAAAACGAGAACCTTGCAATACTTAAGAATATACGGAACCATTTCGCCGAAATCATTACCCTTATCGCTTCCGCCCATAATAACAATTATCTTTCTTCCGAAAGCTTTCAAACCGCTTATAACTCTTGAAGGAGAGGTTGCGATTGAATCATTATAGTATTTAACGCCTTTAAATTCACGAACAAATTCAATTCTGTGTTCAACACCGCCAAAGGTCCGGGCAATATTTTTAATTGTTTCCGGCTTAACGCAGCCCCATACTGCGGATATAGCTGTGCAGTAGTTTTCAATATTATGGTCTCCGGGAATAACAATGTCGCTCTTATTCATTACGAGCGTTTTTTCGCCATTTTCTGCATAGTATATATCTCCGCTTTCACTCTCCATAAAAGCGCCGTTTTCAACGCTGTGTTTGATTGAAAACTGATAAAGCCTGCCGCGAACATCATATCGCATATCATGATATACTCTGTTGCCGATTGAATAATCGCAATCCGCATTAAGAACTGTGCGCTGATTCTCATTTTGATAAATCAGAAGATTTCTTTTAGCGTCAACATATTCATCAAGAGAAATATGGTGGTCCTGATGGGTGCATTCAATATTGGTAACAACGGCAACATCGGGCTTATTTCTCAGATTGCCCATAGTAAGAAGCTGGAAGGAGGAAAGCTCAACAACTGCAATATCATTTTCAGTTATCTCATCAAGCGCAGGCATAAGCGCCTTGCCGATATTACCGCCAAGAAATACCTTATTTCCCTCTGCTTCAAGCATTTTTGAAATAAGGGTTGTTGTGGTTGTTTTGCCGTTTGAGCCTGTAACTGCAAAAATCTTGCAAGGGCAGTATTCAAAGAAAACTTCCATTTCAGTTGTTACCTTCTGTCCTCTTGCAATACATTCGCCAATCCACTCATTCTGAAACGGTAATATGCCGTGGGAGCGAAAAACAACATCCATATCTGGAAGTATATCAAGATAATTATCACCAAGAGAAAACTTAACTCCGAGCTCTTCAAGCTCATCGCAAAGCTCCTTTCCGATATATTCCTTATCCCTCTTATCGCACGCATAAACCTCTATTCCGTGCTGAGCCAGAAACTTAGCACAGGGTGTATTTGCAACGCCCATACCAACAAGAGCAACCTTTTTGCCCTTAATTGTTTCAATATATTTTTCTGCCTGATTCATACTTTTCTCCTACTATACAGAAATCAATGCACTGAAAATGTGCCATTCTTAAAATCGTTTATGGAAAAGCTCTTCATTTTTTCTTTGAGCTCACCCTGAAATGCAAGCTTTTCTTTTCCGATATATTTATCTTCAATCGGAACCTCGCATTTCATAATATAATTAGCGGTCATCTGTTGGCACTTAGTTGGCATCAGTCCCGAAAAATACACCTTGCCAAGACCAACATCAACTAATGCAACCGTGAATTTAAGCTGGTTCTTTCTTCCCATTGCAGTAACAGCTTTTGAAAGGGACAGCGCATCCTCCTCTATTGACGAGGAAATGAAAGCAACAACGCAGTTCCCTTTTCTTTTAAGATTGCCAACCGTTACATCGTAAATGGCAGAATCAAGAAAAGCTATAACATCGCTCTTTTCAAGCTCATCAATACAAACAATATAAACAAACTCACTCTTTTTAAGCGCTCTGCAATCAAATTCAAGCTCGGATAAAACCAAATCGTTTTCAAGCTTATATCCGCTGTTGATTAAATCTTCTTCAACAGCTCTTCGGTATTCTTCAACGCTCTTTTCTTCTCTTGCAGTAAGATAATAACCGTTATCCTCAATCTCAGCTTCAACATCATTCAAGAACAGTTCAAGCTTGGAATATTTAGAATAGTAATACAAAACAAGAACAAGCGATATAATAACAAGAATATCACAGGCATAATTCATTACGGTTATGCCGACTGAGCCGAGCGTATCAGATACTGCAGGAGCAACACCGATATATGCAAGCAGGAAAACCGCAGTGAATATAACAAGCGCTCTCATTATCCCTTTTAAACGCTTTTGTTTTCTTCTGATTTCATCCATTATCTAATCATTTCTCCAAATTCTTCTTCACTTATAACACGAACGCTGAGCGCATTTGCCTTATCGAGTTTTGAGCCCGCCTCTGCGCCCGCAAGAACAAAATCGGTTTTCTTTGAAACGCTCGAAGAGGTTTTTCCGCCAAAGCTTTCAATAATCTTTGAGGCCTCGCTTCTTTTATAGCTTTCAAGAGTACCTGTTAAAACAAAGGTTTTGCCTTCAAATCGGTTATCCTTAATAACTGTTTTTGATTTTGTGTTAACGCCTGCTGCCTTAAGCTCCTCAACAAGCTCTTTAGCGCTCTGAGTTTTAAAGAAATCAACAACAGCCTGTGCCATAATTTTACCGTAGCCCTCTATTTCAAGGATATCTTCGGCAGTGGCATCCATAATTGCATCTATATTCTTAAATTCATCGCTTAAAAGCTTAGCAGCCTTCTCGCCGATATGTCGAATACCAAGCGCAAATATAAGCTTTGATAAATCATTTTGCTTTGATTTTTCAACGCTGTTAATAATATTGTTTGCGCTTGTTTCCTTAAAGCCTTCAAGCGTTGCAATTTTCTCTTTATCAAGATTGAAAATATCGGGTGTTTTCTTAATCATTCCCTCATTAACAAAGGTTTCAATAATTGAAGGACCAAGCCCCTCAATATCCATTGCATCTCGGGAACAGAAATGAATAAGATTTCTGAGAAGCTGAGCAGGACATTCGGGATTAATACACCTGATTGCAGCCTCATCCTCCTCACGAACAACTTTTTCACCGCAGGATGGACAGATTTCAGGATAAACAAAGGCACCTTCTGAATGCTTTTCATTAACGCATAAAACTTCGGGTATGATATCCCCTGCTTTACGAACAGTTACGATATCGCCGATATTAACGCCCTTTTCATTGATAAAATCCTGATTATGAAGCGTTGCACGGGATACGGTTGTTCCTGCAAGGTGAACACTTTCAAGAACGGCAGTCGGAGTTAAAACGCCGGTTCTGCCAACGGTTATTTCAATATCAATAAGCTTTGTCTGCTTTTCCTCGGGAGGATATTTAAAAGCAACTGCCCATTTAGGAAACTTAGAGGTTGAGCCGAGAAGTTCACGCTTTGAAAAATCATCAACCTTAATAACTGCTCCGTCTATATCAAATTCAAGCTCGCCTCGTTTTTCGCCAATTTCATCAATACAATCAACAGCTTCCTGAATGCTGTTAACCCTGTTATAAAACGGAATTGTATTGAATCCGAGCTCATTGAGATAATCAAGGCTTTGCTTATGCGAAGTAAGCTCCTCTCCCTCAAGCTGCTGAACATTGAAAACAAATATATCAAGCCCTCTTGTTGCAGTAACTTTACTATCCTTCTGTCTTAGAGAGCCAGCGGCAGCATTACGGGGATTTTTGAAAGGCTTTTCATCATTTAAAAGCTGACGGTCAACAACCCTTTCAAAGCTCTTTTTGGGCATATATACTTCACCGCGAACCTCAATATAAGGAACGGGCTTATTGAGCTTTAAAGGAACATTATGAATTACCCTGAGATTGCCTGAAACATCTTCGCCGACATCGCCGTCGCCCCTTGTTGAGCCCCTGAAAAACTCGCCGTTAACGTATTCAAGGCTAACTGAAAGACCGTCTATCTTTGGTTCAACAACATAAGCGGCAGCTCCAGCGCCCTCATTAACTCTTTTATCAAAGTCAAAGAGCTCTTCCTTTGAAAAAGCATCCTGAAGGCTTTCCATACGAACCGTATGAGCAACGCTTTCAAAGGAATTATCCGCCTTGCCTCCAACCCTCTTGGTCGGTGAGTCAATACTATCGTATTCAGGATATTTTTCTTCAAGCGCCTTTAGCTCTCGCATCATCATATCATACTGATAATCCTCAATTTCGGGAGCATCATCATTATAATATCTGTCAGAGTGATATCGAAGCTGTTCTCTTAAATCATTAATTTTCTTTTCAATTTCGTTCATAGAATCACCGAAATACAATCAATTTTAACGGGAGGGCACTCATACCCTCCCCATAAAAGCTATATAGTAAACTTATGGAATACTTTCTTTCCTTTTTTAACTGTTACGCCCTCTTTGAGTTCCTCAGCTGTAACGGCTTTGAATACGTCTGTAATCTTTTCGCCGTTAACAGAAACTCCGCCCTGCTGAATAAGACGTCTGCCCTCTCCGTTTGATGAAATTAAGCCGCCCTTGAGCATAAGTGATAAAACAGTTATTGTTCCATTTTCAAGCTCTGCTTCATCAATAGTTGTTGAAGGCATATTTGAATCATCTGCGCCCTGTGAGAAAAGCGCTCTTGCTGCGTTCTGAGCCTTGATCGCCTCATCTTCGCCGTGAACAAGATTTGTAAGCTCAAAAGCAAGTATTTCCTTTGCTTTATTGAGCTCGCTTCCCTCCCAGCTTTCCATCTTTCTGATTTCTTCAAGAGGAAGGAACGTAAGCATTTTTATGCATTTAATAACATCTGCATCATCAACATTTCTCCAGTACTGATAGAAATCGTACGGAGAGGTTTTCTCTGCATCAAGCCAAACTGCATTACCTGCGGTTTTACCCATTTTTCTGCCCTGGGAATCGGTTAAAAGAGTTATTGTCATTGCATGGGCATCCTTGCCGAGCTTCTTTCTGATAAGCTCAGTTCCGCCAAGCATATTGCTCCACTGGTCATCGCCGCCAAACTGCATATTGCAGC
>CAMYWU010000085.1 GCA_947302895.1 uncultured Clostridia bacterium
CGGACAGAGTTTGCTGCGCAGGTAAAGGTCCGGTTGTATCATTTATGGACAGAAGAACTATTTACGACAGAGACCTTTATAAGCACGTTATGAGCGTTGCTAAAGAGAATGAAATACCCTGCCAGACCAAAACTGCCGTTGCCGGCGGTAACGATGCAGGTTCTATTCAGACAAGCGGTAAAGGTTGTAAGGTATGCGCTATTTCACTTCCTTGCAGATATATTCATTCGCCCTCAAGCGTTGTTAAAAAGGAAGATATTGAAAATACTGAAAAGCTGATTTTTAAATTAACGGAAACAATATATGAGTGAAAAGATTAATGATTTATCTTCAATTGAGGATTGGAAGCAAAGGGATATATTTTCAATAAGAATACTTGCGCTATTAAAAGCGTACGGTATTTCATATCCTTTTGCGGTATTCTACGTTCAAAGAATTGATGATACCATAACTGCGCTTATCAGCAGGCTCGACGGTGATTATACAATCAGCACAACCCCGCAGGCGGACGAGGAGGAGCTTGCTCAGTTTCTTCTCGTTGCAGGTTATTCGAGTATTATATGCGATTCCACATTAAGTCTTTTTCCGAAATACGATGAGGGCATCATAATGAAAAGCGATAAAAAAATCGAGTTTTCACTTGGTGATGCAACAGTTGATGAATACCCGAAGTTGATGGATTTATACAATTTTATCGATTATAACTCCCAGGACTTCAAAGCCTGGTATGTTGACATAAGCCACAGAATACGCCATTCAACTGCAAAGGCATACACTCTTTGCAAGGAGGGAGTGGTTGTATCCTCGGGGATACTTTCTGCTATTGCAGACGGCTATTCTATTCTAAGCGCTGTCAGAACCGAGAACGAATACCGTGGCTGCGGATACGGTTCGGCGCTTGTTTCATATATCTGCTCAGATGTTAAGGGAACTGTTTATCTGATGCGTGATGAGGGAATGAACGAGGATTTTTATAAAAGACTTGGATTTGAAGATATTGGAAAATGGAGAATGTTTAAATGAATCCCTTTTTTAACATAGATGAAAGAATTGAAAAGGCTTCAGATAAAGCGCTTGAGCTTTGCAAGGAGCAGTTTTCACATATTGATGAAATAACCGAGTATAATCAAAATAAGGTTCAAAAGGCATTCATAGACAATAGAATAAGCGAAACAAATTTTGTTTCTTCAACAGGTTACGGCTATGGCGATTTGGGACGTGATACGCTCGATAAGGTATGGGCTCAGGTTTTTTGCGCTGAGGATGCGCTTGTTCGCCATAATTTCACCTGCGGAACGCACACTCTTGCAGTTGCTCTATTCGGTGTTCTTCGCCCGGGGGATAATATGCTTTGCGTAACAGGAACGCCGTATGATACCATTCATAATGTTATTGGAATAAAGGGCAGCGAAATGGGCTCTTTAAAGGATTTCGGCGTTAACTACAGCGAGGTTGCGCTTAAGAACGATAAGCCCGATTTAGAGGCTATTTCAAATGCTGTTAGCGATGATACAACAATGGTTTATATCCAGCGCAGCAGAGGCTATGAGCTTCGCCCTTCATTAAAGGTTGAAGAGATAGGCGAAATAGTTAAAACCGTTAAGGCAAAGAATCCGAATGTAATCGTTATGGTTGATAACTGCTATGGCGAATTTGTTCAGAAGCAGGAGCCCTGCGAGGTTGGCGCTGATTTGATTGCTGGCTCACTCATTAAAAATGCGGGCGGCGGAATTGCAAGAACCGGCGGTTATATTGCAGGCAGACACGACCTTGTTGAAAAATGCGCATACCGCCTTACAACTCCGGGTCTTGGCAAAGAGGTTGGAGCAACTCTCGGTATGAACAGAGAGCTTTATATGGGGCTTTTCTATGCTCCGCATACTGTTGGTGAAGCGCTTAAATCAGCTGTTTATATTTCCGCATTGTATGAGAGCTTCGGATACGATGTAACTCCGAAATATAACGAGGAAAGAGCGGATATCGTTCAGTCCCTCGGTCTTGAAAATGAAGAAAGTCTTGTTGCTTTTTGCCAGGGTGTTCAAAGCGGAAGTGTTATAGACAGCTATCTTCTTCCTGAGCCCTGGGATATGCCGGGCTATGACAGCAAGGTTGTTATGGCTGCAGGCGCTTTTACGCTCGGCTCTTCAATTGAGCTTTCTGCGGATGCGCCTATAAGAGAGCCGTTTTATGCTTGGATTCAGGGCGGACTTAATTTTCATTCTGCAAAAACCTGTGCGCTTCTTGCGGCACAGCAAATGTTAAATAAAGGATTGCTGAAAAATGGAATATAACTATAAGGGCATTTCGCCTGAAAGCATTGAGCTTCTTTGTCTCAATTGCTTCAACGATTCAAAGCCGTTTTATGAAGAGCATAAAGAAGAGATAAAACAGGGAATAACTGTTCCTTTAAGACAGATGGTTCTTGATTTATCCGATTTGCTCTATGATATTGATGATAAAATGTATCTCGACCCTGTTCGTGCTGTTTCACGTATTGCAAGGGATACAAGGGGACACCGTTCAAAATTAAAATATCGTGAAAATATGTGGGTGTTTTTCAGAAGGTATAAAAAAGAATATCCAAGCGCACCCTTCTACTATTTTGAGTTTTATCCGAATTCATATGGCTACGGATTGGTTTTCTGGACCTGGAAGGCTTCGGATTTCAGACTTGTTCATAAAATGATTATGGAGCAGCCGAAGCGATTCTTAAAAGCTGTTAAGGCTTGTGCGGATGCGGGATTCAGTTTTGAAACATGGGGCGACCCGTATAAAAAGGAAGTATATCCCGATGCGCCAAAGGAATTAAAGCCGTTTTTGCTTGCTAAAAACTTTGGCTTTTCTTATAAGGCATATGATATGCAGCGCATTAATTCACCAGAGATAATCAATGAAATGCGCCTTGCATTTGATGTTGCAAGACCGATGTATGAATTTATGATAGAAGCTCACACAAGAATGATGCAAGAAGGATTAATCAAACCAGAGGAGTAATTATGCTTAATCTGATTTACGGCAGATCGGGCTGCGGAAAAACAGAATTTGTTTTTTCTTCGATTAAAAAGCTTGTTGCCGATTCAAAATCTAATATTGTTTTAATAACACCCGAGCAGTTTTCTTTTATATCTGAAAGAAGACTTTTGAAGGATTTGGAAGAGAAGAATATATCAAAGGTTGAAAACCTTTCTTTTTCACGCCTTTCAAACGAGATTTCAAGGCAATACGGGGGCGAAAACCTTCCTGTGCTTACCAAGGGCGCAAGGGCTGTTATGATGAAAAAGGCTATTCAGACTGTTGAGGATAGCCTTGTTTTGTTTAATAAAAACATCAATAATAATTCTTTCATCAACAGTGCGCTTAAAATCTATGATGAAATGAAATCATGCAGGGTGTTTACCGATGATATACTAAAAGCAAGTGAGAGTGTTGATAAGGAGATGCTCTCGTTAAAGCTAAAGGATATTGCTCTTATTATTGATGCGTATGATGCTCTTATTGAGGGAGTATATCTCGATAGTGAAAACGAGCTTACAAGGCTTTATAATAAGCTTGTAAATCTTGATTATTTCAATGGTAAAACTGTTTTTATCGACGGTTTTTCCGGCTTTGTTGCTCAGGAATATAAAATACTTGAGGTTATTCTTAAGCAAGCCGATGAGGTTTATATAACCTTCTGCACTGATAATCCGAATTGTATTGATGAAAACAGTATGTTTTCATATGTAAATACCAATATAGGGATACTAAAAGGCGTTGCTAAAAAAATCGGCTGCGATATAAAGAGTGAAACCTATCTTAGCGAAAATAAAAGAGCGCAAAACAGCGAGCTTTCAGCTGTTGAAAAATATGCTTTTTCAAATGATGTTGAAGAGTTTGAGAATGCGCCTGAAAACATTTTTCATTACAGCGCAAAGAATATTTCAGATGAATGTGATTATGTTGCCTGTGAAATATCAAAGCTTCTCAGAATCGGTCTCAGAGCAAAGGATATAACGGTTATATGTCGTGATCTTGAGAAATACCAAAAGGAATTGCAGTTTTCATTTGATAAATATAACATTCCTTATTTCAATGATGAGAGGCAGACAATTTCATCTCAGCCTTTGATAATGCTTGTTAATTTCCTAATAAGAAGCGTTATTTATTCTATGAAGAGCGAGGATATTTTTTCGCTCTTAAAAACAGGCTTAACTGCGCTTGAAGAGGAAGAAATCAATGCACTTGAAAACTATGCCTTCGTCTGGAATATAAACGGCGGAAAATGGAAAAACGATTTCACCGAAAGTCCAAAGGGCTTTACTGATAATCTCAGTGAAAAGGATATTGCTGCGCTTGAAAAACTCAATGAAAACAGAAAGTACATAATTGATATTATTACTAAGTTTAAGTCAAAGTGCTCAAGTGCAAGCGCTCAGAGCATTTGTAAAGCTATCTATTATACACTTTTGGAATTATCAGCAAATGAAAAGCTGAAAGAACTTGCAATAAAGCTTGATGAAAGCGGAAAATCATTTTTAGCCAAGGAGCAGGAGAGAGTTTGGAATTTGCTTATGGAAATCCTTGATAAGCTCGCAGCAACGCTCGGAGAAGAAAGAATAGCTTTGAAGGATTTCTATAAGCTGTTTAATCTGATGATTTCAAACGAGGATTTGGGCTTGCTTCCTGCAGGGCTTGATAATGTTCAGCTTGGAAGTGCCGACAGAATTAGATGCGATAATCCAAAGGTTGTTTTTGCTCTCGGAGCAAACGAAGGCGATTTTCCGCAGAGTGTTACCTCGGCTGGACTTCTTTCTGAAAGCGACAGAGAATCGCTTATCAATAATGATTTTAAGCTTTATTCGTATGGAAAAGCCCTTAATGCTCAGGAGCTATATTTTGCATATATGACGCTCAGTTCCTCTAAGGAAAAGCTTTTCGTTTCATATGTTTCGGGCGGTGAAAAGAATAATGAATCGGTTATTGTTCGCTCGCTCAGGGATATTTTTATCAATTTAAAGACTAAATCATATAGCGAAAAACTTGATATTTCAAACATTCAAAGCGATGAGAACGCCTTTGAAATACTTGCTTCAAATTTTAAAGAAAACAATGAGTTTATAGCTTCTCTTAAGGAATACTTTTCCTCTAATGATGAATATTCATCAAGACTCAGTGCGCTTCAAAGGCTTATTGATAATGAGGATATAAAACTTGGAAGTCAAGCCCTTGCAACCGAGCTTTTTGGCAAGGATATGTTTTTGTCCGCATCAAGAATAGAGGATTACTATAACTGCGCTTTCAGATATTTCTGTAAGTTCGGTTTAAATGCACGTCCTCTTATGAAGGCTCAGCTTGACCCTATGCAAACAGGAACGGTTATCCACTATGTTCTTGAAACGATTATTAAGCAAAGAGGCAGCAGGGGACTTGCAAATCTTTCAAAAGAAGAAATAACAATTCTTGTTAATGGCATACTTGAGGATTATCTTAAAACCCGTATGGGCAACAGCGAGGAATTTACTTCTCGTTTTAAATACCAGTTTATGCGCCTTTCAAAAATGATTGTATTTGTTGTTCAGAGGCTGAGCGATGAGTTTTCGCAATTCGATTTTGAAGCAAAGGCTTTTGAGCTCAGAATAGGCGAGATTGAAAGCGGAGACGATGTTAATTCAAAGCTCATTCCTCTTGATGATGGCGGAAGTATCAGAATTAAAGGCGCTGTCGACAGGGTTGATACCTTTGAAATGAACGGCAAACAATATATTAGAGTTGTTGATTATAAATCAGGAAATAAGGAATTTGCTATTTCTGATATTATAAACGGCTTAAATCTTCAGATGTTCATTTATCTCTTTACTCTTTCTCAAAGCGGCGGTGAATTTGACGGCGTTTCGAGCGGCGTTTTATATATGCCATCGTCAAGAAAGGTATTTTCTGCTGAGAGTAACGGTAATAAGGAAATTGAAAAGCAGGAGGATAAGGACTTCAAAATGAAGGGCGTTGTTTTAAACGATGAGGAAAACGAAATCGCCGTTCATATGGAGAAGGACCTTAAAGGAAAGTATATTCCTGTTAAGAATTCCGCAAAGGAAGGGCTCAGCGGAAGTATTGTATCCTTAGCTCAGCTTGGTGCAATTTCAAAAAAGGTTGACAGTATGATCAACCGAATGGGCGTTAATCTTCATTCGGGCTTGATTTCACAAAACCCGATTGACGGCAAGAATCATAACAGAACCTGTGAATATTGCGATTACAGCGATGTATGCAAAAACAGAAAGGAAATTGTTAAGAAAGAGCTTGAAGAAATCAGTGATATTGATGCACTTCAAATAATTTCAAAGGAGAGCGAAAATGCCTAAGTGGACCGATCCCCAGCAAAACGCAATAGACGCACGAAACAGCAATATTCTTGTTTCAGCAGCCGCAGGTTCAGGAAAAACGGCAGTTCTTGTTGAGCGTGTTGTTAAGTTAATATGCGATGAAAAGCTTGATGCAGGCATTGATAAGCTCTTAATTGTAACCTTTACCAATGCGGCAGCGGCTGAAATGAAAAACAGAATATCAAGAGCGCTTTATGAGATTATAAAAAAAGAACCTAATAATCATAGAGCGCTTAGTCAGCTTGC
>CAMYWU010000086.1 GCA_947302895.1 uncultured Clostridia bacterium
TTAGGCGGGTTTGGAGTAAAAACATATCTTGTGTTTAAATAACAGGGCTTTTCATATCCTGTAAACTGCCACATTGAGGGAATGCTGATTTTATCAAAGCGTTCATTTTTGCTATCCCATTCGTCGGGTATCTCACTTTCACAGGCAAAGTATTTAAAATCCCATTCTCCGCTTAAAACCTCAACCATTGAGGAAGAATAGCGCTCACTTCTGATGTTTGAGTTTTCATATGCTTCTTCACCCTGAAAAGGAATAAAATATGCCCTGGGCTTTAAAACGTTATCTTTGAAAATCGCAAAGTTTTTAAAATTATTGTTTTTCAGTTGATAAACCATAAACAACCTCCATATTTAAAGGGAGGGTATGGAGACCCTCCCCAAGACCATATTAAATTGATTTAACAATCTCTTCCATCTCGCTCATATGCTCTTCCATACTGAGCGCAAGCGCCATCTGGTTTCTTGCACGAACAAGATTATGCTCAAGATAATTTGTTTTAAAGTATACGTCGCCATTAAGATAATCGGTTAAGAAACGCATTGAAAGCTCAAGCGTAAGAAGCCATGCGGAAAAAGCAAGGTGGTCCTTTTCGCATTGATTAAGAGTATCGCCGCATTCGCTGAGAAAGCCCTCGGCAAATGCCTTGAAGTATTCAAGATTAATACCAACAGCTGATAAATCCTTTTCATCATCAGCAGCGGTGTTTGCGCCGAAACGTATTGCATCGCCGAAATCATAAAGCGCAAGACCCGGCATAACTGTATCAAGGTCAATAACGCAAACACATTCAAGAGTTTGCTCATCAAACATAACGTTATTGAGCTTTGTATCATTATGGGTAACACGAAGCGGGAGCTTGTTTTCCTCAATCAAATCAACAAGAATTCCCATTTTATCGCTGCGCTCAATAATGAAGTCAACAACATCCTTGCAGCCCGAAGCCCTGTCTTTAACATCGAGGGTTAAAGCAGGCAAAAACTCGTTTTCATAGCGCCATTTTGTATTATGGAAATTCTCAATAGTTTCGTGAAGGGAATCCGCATCAAAATCGCCGAGCCTCCTCTGGAAACGTCCGAATGCAATACCGCTTGATTTGAACATATCTGCGTTTTCAGCAAAGTCAAAGCTAACGCTATCCTTAACAAAAACATAGGCACGGTAAAAAGAGCCGTCTGAGCAGCGATAGTATTTATCGCCGTCAAGAGTTTTGATATAGTGAAGCGTTTCCCTGTTTTCGTCTCCGCCCTCTTCTCTTATGACCTTTCTGAGATAGGAGGTTACATCGAAAACGTTTTTCATAAGCTTATCAACATCTTTGAAAACGCCGTTATTAACCTTCTGAACAACGTATTTCTGTTCTTTTTCGCCGTCTTTATACTTGGCGATATAGGTTTTATTAATATGACCCGAGCCAAATTCCTTAACGCTTATCAGCTCGCCGTCAAATGCGAAATTGCTTAAAGCCTCTCTCAATTCATCCATAAGCATAATTCTCTTTCATTTTATTATTATAATAATAACACATATTTGCCAATTAATCAAATATATAAGTTGAAAAAGTGATTATTTTAGTGTAATATAAAGAAAAGTAACGGAGCGCTGAGTCATCGCCCCCTACATTGAAGCCCAAAAGCATTATTTGTAGGGGATGACGACCTCGGCATCCCACTAACCTAAAGGAACCAAAGGAGAACATTATGGATATTAAAATTTCAGACAGCATTAAATATATCGGAGTTAACGACTACGATATTGACCTTTTTGAATCGCAGTATATGCTTGAAAACGGAATGGCATATAATTCATATGTTATTCTTGATGAAAAGATTGCAATCTGTGATTCTGTAGACAAAATCGCAATAGAAAGATGGATGAATAATATCAGCGAGGTTCTCGGCGATAAAGCTCCCGATTATCTCATTGTTCACCACCTTGAGCCCGACCATTCAGCAGGCATTGAAGCAATTGCAGAAAAATTCCCCGAGCTTAAAATCGTTATTTCATCGGGTGCACTCAGAATGTTTCCCCAGTTCTGCACCATCAACCCTGAAAGAGTTATTGCAGTTAAGGAGGGCGAAGAGCTCAGCCTTGGCGAACACACCTTAACCTTCTATATGGCGCCGATGGTTCACTGGCCCGAGGTTATGGTTTCCTACGACAGCAAGGATAAGGTTCTTTTCTCGGCAGACGCTTTCGGAAAATTCGGAACAGTTGATGCTGATGAGGGTTGGAGCTGCGAAGCAAGAAGATATTATTTCAATATTGTCGGCAAATACGGCAAGCAGGTTCAGGCACTTCTTGCAAAGACTGCAAAGCTTGACATTCAGACAATCTGCCCGCTTCACGGACCGATTCTTACTGATACAATTCCCGAGGTTATCAATCTCTATAATACCTGGTCAAAATATGAGCCCGAAGACAGGGGCGTTTTCATCGCCGTTGCCTCAATCCACGGCAACACCCTCGGCGCTGCTGAAAAGATGAAAGAAATCCTTGAAGCTAAGGGCTGTCCAAGAGTTGCTATGGCAGACCTTTCAAGAGATGATATTGCAGAATGTGTTGAGGACGGCTTCCGCCACAGCGTACTTCTCTGTATGGCTTCAAGCTACGATGCAGGCGTTTTTGCACCGATGGCAGACTATCTTCACCACCTTCAGGTTAAAACCTTCCAGAACAGAACCGTTGCCCTTGTTGAGAACACCTCATGGGCTCCAAGCGGTTTAAAGACTATGAAGGCTGAATTTGAAAAAATGAGCAATATAAACATTCTTGATAAAACAGTTTCTATTAAAACAAGGGTAACTGAGCAAAACATCAAAGAGCTTGAAGAGCTTGCTGATGAAATAATAAAAAATATTTAACCGATTTGCCTCCCTTGTAAAGGGAGGGGGACCACGAAGTGGTGGTGGGATGGTCGTTTTCTATAAGAACTACTATCGGCAACGAATTTTCAACGAGTTCTTAATCGCCAAGACCACCCCTCAGTCACTGCGTGACAGCTCCCCTAACTTGGGCGCCAAATCAGTTTCTCGCTGCACTCAAACAATTATACTAAATAAGGAGTTGAAATTTATGAATGAATGGGCATTAACCAAACTTTCCTATGGCGTTTACATTGTTACAACCTGGGCTGACGGCGGCAAGCCAACGGGCTGCACAGCTAATTCAGCAATGCAGGTTACAGCAACCCCGGCAACAATCGCAGTTTCAATCAACCATGATAACTTCACAAACGAATGCATCAAAAAATCGGGAGTTTTTGCAATCAATATTCTTGGCGAAAACAGCAAGCCGATGAGCATCGGAACATTTGGTTTCAGAAGCGGCAGGGATTTTGATAAATTCAGCGCCAAGCCGCCCATCAAAAACTATCTTCCGATTATCGACGACGCAGTTGCATATATTACCTGTAAGGTTATTGATTCAATGGAATCCGAAACCCATACAGTATTTCTTGCCGAGGTTACCGATTGCGATATTCTTTCCGAGGATAACCCGATGACTTATGCATACTACCATAAGGTTATCAAGGGCAAAGCGCCGAAAACCGCACCGACGTATATCGAAGAAAAGTAAGCTTTTCTTTGATAGTGGTCCGTGGACCGTGAACCGTGGTAAGAATAAACCCGAAGGAAATTCCTTCGGGTTTTATTTATTCTGATCTTAATGCGTCTATGGGGCTGAGCTTTGCGGCTTTTCTTGCGGGATAGATTCCAAAGAAGAGTCCTGTTCCGCTTGAGAAGAGCAGCGCAAGAAGAATCAGCCATATGCTTATCTTGGGCGTTATATCGATTATCGCACAGGCTCCGAACGCTCCCGCGACTCCGAGAATAACTCCGATTAAACCGCCGATTAAGCAAAGGATAATCGATTCTGTCAGGAACTGCATCGTTATAACACGTGTTTTTGCTCCGAGGGATTTTCGTATACCAATCTCCCTCGTTCGTTCCGTTACCGAAACAAGCATAATGTTCATAACGCCGATACCGCCAACTATAAGCGAAATTGCGCCAACTCCTGCAATAAAGATTGTAAGAACCTGCATAACTATATCCACGATTTCGATATAGGTTGCCATATTCTGCGCTGTATACATTCCCTTTTCATAGTTGCGGTGGGCAGCCTTAAGATAGTTAACGGTTGCGTTTCCAACCGCATCATAATCATACCCCTCTTTAGCGATAACAAAAACGCTTGAAAGATTTGTTCCGCTTCCCGTAATCTGAGTTAAAGTTGTACAGGGCATAAACAGCGCAATAAGCGGCTTATCCGAAGAGGATTTAAGCATACTGCTTACTCCGCCGCCACCGCCGAGGGTGCTTGCAAGAGTATCAACATTTGCAATTCCGCAAACCTTGATATTCATTGATTTACCGCTTGATGAAACGGTTATTGTTTCATTAGTTCCGTCCTCATAACCGAAAACGGTTTTTGCGCTTTCAAGACCCATAACTGCAACGGGGGCATTTGCCTCGTATTCCTCATCGGTGAAAAAGCGCCCGTAGTTACAGGTATTGGTTAAGGCAAACTGAACATCGCTGTTTACGCCAATCATCAAAACCGTTGCTTCGGTTGCGCTCTTGGTAATCATAGCTCTTCCGAAGCCCATGAGCATTGGCGAGCAGCGTTCAACGCCGTTAACCTTTTCCTTTATATTTGCAACATCTTCAAGTGATATATAGTCGTTTTCGCCCGCCTGTGTTTCATCAACACTGACAAGAACGGCATTTGAGCCCATATCCTGAATAAGACCAACGATATAGTCCCTTACACCCGTTCCTGCGCCAACAATCATAATAACCGAGGTTATACCGATTATTATTCCGAGCATTGTCAGCAGAGAGCGCATCCAGTTTGCCTTTATACACTTGATGGCAATTTTTAAGCTTTCTGATATGTTCACTGCTGCACTCCTTAGCTAATTCTGACCTTGAAGGTTTCCTCTTCGTAATCCGAAGCAGGAGTTGAAACGATTTTATCGCCGATTGAAATACCGCTTACAATTTCATAAGCTGTATCAGAGGTTGCGCCTGTTTCAATCTTGGTTTTTGTAACAGTTCCCTCTTCCTCATCGTATTTATATACATAGGTTCCTTCTTTTTCAAGAATGATTGATTCAATCGGAACAACTGCAACATCGCTGTATGAGCCTGTTTTAATCTCAACATTTGCTTCAAAGCCTGCGATAATATTATCATCGGGCTCGAAAACTTTAACAACGCACTGAACGCCTGCACCCTTATCTGTTAATGATGAAAGTCCGCTGATACCTGCCATTGAGCCAACGGAATCAAGAAGTGAGCTTGATGATGAGCTTGTTGCAGTCGGTGCAATGCTTACGATTTCACCGTTATAGGTTCCGTATGCAGTTTTGATTGTTGCGCCCATACCGATGCTGACCTTATGAATATCATATTCGCCAAGCGAGATATTAACTGAAAGCTCGCCAAGGTTTTCAACAACAATTCCTGTCTGGAGAGCAGAGGTCTGCATTCCTGATTCAACGTTGCATTCTGTAACAACACCGTCTATTGAAGCAATCCAGCCAGCCTGAAGCTCGCTCTGTGATCTCTTGAGAACATCAAGAGCACTCTTGGTTGTATTCATAACCTGCTTCTGAGCGCTGACAATGCTCGGGTTTGCGCTTGCTGTGAAAAGCTCTCTTTCAGCATAAAGCGCTGCAAGCTGAAGTTCAATTGCGGATAACTGAACATTGTTATCCTGGGCAATCGACTTGCCGATTTCATCCCAGTTAACATTCTTAACTGCGGTTTCAATAACGTCAACAACAACGCCGCTTTCAATTATAAGCTTTGTTTCATCAACGAGTCCCTGCTTGATTGCCTTTGCAACCGCATCGCCAACAGCATCAGCCATAGCCTGCGGAGTATACTGTCCTGTTGCAAGCTCCTCAGCGATTGTTTCCATAACAACTCTTGTTATCTCGTTTGTTGTCTGGATATCGTCTGAAAGAGAATTAATTGTTGTAACAAGGTCTGTTAACGCTTCAACAACGCCCTCAAAGGTTGCGGGATATGTTGTTGAAGGAGTTGCCTTTGTTGTTGAAGTTTTAGTAGTTGTTGCTTTAGTTGTTGAAGGCTTTGTTGTGGTTGTAGTCGTTGTGGTTGTTCTCTTAGTTGTGGATTTGGCAGTTGTGGTTGTTGAAAGCTTCTTTTCAAGTGCCTTGCGCTCCTTTTCAAGCGCTTTTATGCTCTTATTAACAGCCTTGAGCTTGCTGTTTGCCTCATTCTGAGATTTAACAGCGCTGTTATATGCTCTTACTGAATCGTTATATGATATCTGAAGATTCTGCACCTGTACATCAAGCTCCTGAGTGTTGAAGGTGGCAAGCTTATCGCCTTTTTTAACCTTGTCGCCGACCTTAACAAAAACCTCGTTGCAGTTTGCAATGGTTGAAGCTGTGTATTCACGTCTTGTGCTTGAAGAAATTGTTCCTGTTGCGCTGACACTTTCAACAATATTATCGGTTGCAATTGTTGTAAGCGAAACAACGGGAACCTTGTTTTTCGCAGCAACTGCAAATATTGAG
>CAMYWU010000087.1 GCA_947302895.1 uncultured Clostridia bacterium
AAGCCTTGAGGGTCATAGTGGTATGCAACGCTTATAGCACCCCTTCCCTGCTCAGAGCGGCTTCTGGATAAATCCTTCAAATATCAACAATGTTGAAACCTTTGCAAATGTTTCCTGGATTATCAACAACGGCGGTGAAGCCTTCGCAGCTATGGGAACCGAGGGCTCAAAGGGAACAAAGGTTTTTGCCGTAACCGGTAAGGTTAAGAGAAGCGGACTTGTTGAAATCCCTATGGGTAAAACCCTGCGTGATGTTATTTTTGATATCGGCGGCGGTATGAAAACCGACAAGGAATTCAAGGCTGTTCAGATGGGCGGTCCTTCGGGCGGTTGCATTCCCAAGGAGCTTATTGATACCGTTATTGACTATAAGGCTCTCGGCGCAACGGGCGCTATTATGGGAAGCGGCGGAATGGTTGTTATGGATGAATCAACCTGTATGGTTGGCATGGCTAAATTCTTCCTTGATTTCACTGCAAAGGAAAGCTGCGGAAAATGCATACACTGCCGTATCGGAACAAAGAGAATGCTTGAAATGCTTGACAGAATAACAAAGGGCGAAGGCAAGGAGGGCGATATTGAGCTTCTTGAAGAGCTTTGCTATTCAATCAAGGACGGCGCTCTTTGCGGTCTTGGTCAGACTGCGCCGAACCCTGTTTTAACAACAATTAAGTATTTTAGGGATGAATACGAAGCGCATATAAATGATAAGAAATGTCCTGCAGGCGAATGCAGCGATTTAATTGAATACAGGATTATTAAAGATAAATGCCGAGGCTGTACGCTCTGTGCAAGAAACTGCCCCGTTGACGCTATCAGCGGAAGCGTTAAACAGCCACACGAAATAGACACAGCAAAATGCATTAAATGCGGAAAATGCTATTCTTCCTGCAAATTTGATGCAATAGTTAAAGAGTAAGGAGGTGGGAATATGTTAAACTTAACTATCAACGGCAAAGCCGTTCAGGCTAAAGAGGGTTCAACAATACTTGAAGCTGCAAGAGAAAACGGAATATATATCCCAACTCTTTGCTATGATGAAGCAGTTGAGGTTTACGGCGCGTGCGGTCTTTGCGTTGTTGAGGCTGAAGGCATTCCAAAGCTTCTCCGCTCCTGCTCTGCAAAGGTTAGCGAGGGAATGGTTATCAATACCGAGAGCGAGAGAGTTGTTCAGTCAAGAAAGATTGCGCTTGAACTGCTTATGTCCGCCCACGACGGCGACTGCGTTGCTCCCTGCCAGCTTGAATGTCCTGCGCATACTGATTGCCAGGGATATGTTGGCTTAATTGCAAACGGTGAATACAAGGAAGCTCTTAAGCTTATCAAAAACAGAATCCCCCTTCCTGCATCAATCGGAAGGGTTTGCCCCCATCCCTGCGAGAAGGCTTGCAGAAGGCGCAATGTTGAGGAGCCAATCAATATTGTTCAGCTCAAAGCGTTTGCTGCCGATATTGATTTAAACGGCGATGCATATATACCCGAAATTGCTCAGTCAACGGGCAAAAAAATCAGCGTTATAGGCGGCGGTCCCGCAGGTCTTATTGCTGCATATTATCTCGCCATTATGGGACACGAAGTAACCATATACGATATGATGGAAAAAATGGGCGGAATGCTGCGTTACGGTATTCCTCAGTACAGACTGCCGAAGGAGGTTCTCGATAAGGAAATTGCTATTATTGAGAAGATGGGCGTTAAGATGATTAACGGCAAAAAGCTCGGCGTTGACTATACTATCAAGAGCCTTAAGGATGAGAGCGATGCTGTTATTGTTGCAATCGGCGCCTGGTCCTCAAGCTCAATGAGAACTCCGGGCGAGGACTTAGACGGCGTATACGGCGGTATTGATTTCCTTCGAGGAGTTATTCAGGGAAATCCTGCGCCAATCGGCGATAAGGTTGCAATCTGCGGCGGCGGTAACACCGCTATGGATGCCTGCAGAACTGCTGTTCGTCTCGGCGCAAAAGAGGTATACGTTGTATACAGAAGAACAAGAGCCGAAATGCCCGCTGACGAGATTGAAATTGAAGAGGCTGAGGAAGAGGGCGTTATCTATAAATTCTTAACCAATCCCCTCTCCTTCAACGGTGAAAACGGAAAGGTTAAATCAATAACTCTCCAGATTATGGAGCTTGGCGAGCCCGATGCATCGGGAAGGCGCAGACCTGTTCCCGTTGAGGGTAAAACAGAAGAAATCGCTGTTGACAGCGTTATTATGGCAATCGGTCAGAAGCTTGTCAGCGCTGATGCAAGCGAGCTTGAGCTTACGGATAGGGGCAACATCAAGGCTGATGAGGATACCTTTGAAACAAATCTTGACGGCGTATTTGCAATTGGCGATGCAACAAACAGGGGCGCTTCAATTGCAATTGAGGCAATCGGCGAAGCAGACCGCTGCGCCAAGGTTGTTGACGCTTTCCTTAAGGGCGAGAGCTTTGAAACAAGAGTTCCCTACATCAGCAAGAGGGATGAGAGCACTATTGATTATTCCCAGAGAGAAAAGAAGAATAAGACTATCGCAAAGGTGCTTCCTGCTGATGAAAGAAAGAACAGCTTTGACGAGGTTTCACTCGGTTTAACCGAGGAGGAAGCCAAGGCTGAGGCAAGCAGATGCCTTGAATGCGGATGCCGTGAATACTTCAAGTGCAGTCTTCTGAATGTTGCTCAGAGATATGATATTCACCCCGAACGCTGGGGCGGCGAAATGCCACAGAAATACAATGAAAACTCTAATGAATTCATTGAGAGAAACACTGCAAAATGCATTCTTTGCGGTCTCTGCGTAAGAGCCTGCAAGGAGGTTATGAACCTTTCATCAATCGGTCTTCTCGGCAGAGGCTTTTCAACGAATATTGCTCCTGCCTTCAATCTTCCGCTCAACGAAACCAACTGCACCGCCTGCGGTCTTTGCGTAAGTGTTTGCCCGACAGGCGCACTCACAGAGCGCAGCGCACTGGGCAAGCAGGTTCCGCTTAAAGAAAGATATGAAGAAAGAATAATTGATATCAACGGCAAAAAGGCAAAGGTTCTTGTTGCTTCATACGGCGGAAAAATCACCAGAGTTATTCCGAATGACGAAATTTCAAGAACTGCAGGCCTTTCAAGAGAAGAATTGTTTAAGAAAGTATGAGCATAAAAGAAAAGCTTTCAAAAATTGATAAAACCAAAGCAAGCAAAATTTTGTTTGCTTTGGTTTTTGTGCTTTCCTGTCTGACTATGAACAGCAACAGGCTTCATGGCTATAACGGCGCTTATTCAAAACCATTTACTATAACAAAGTTTATTTTGATTGTTGTTTGTGTATTCTGGGTTACACGGCTCAATATTAACAGCATAAATTATATATCAAAATTTGTTAAATACACCTTATGGATAATAACGCCGATAGTTTGCTTTGATTATTATGTAACTCATATCAGCGGAAGTCAGTTTTTAATCAGCGTTTGGTGGATTGGATATATACTTATAGCTGCATTATCTGTTTTTACAGCTGTTACTCTATTAAAACCGAAGAATTATAAATCCTTTTACTATGATTTTTGGATTGGTTTAACACCAATATATGTTTTTATATTAATTATCTGCTTTTTACGAATGCCCGCTGATAATTTAACAACAAATTTCAGGCTTGGACACGGAACATTTTTAATGCTGAAAGCAATAATAAACAACCCTGGTGTTGATTCGGAAGCATACATTATATTTATCGGCAATATTGTTATTTTCATACCGCTGGCATTTATTCTTTCAGCATTCTTCAAAAAAATAAAGCCGTATCAATTGGTTTTGATTGGCTTAGCCGTTCCGTTTATTGTTGAAGGTTATCAGTACATTTTCAAATGCGGCGATGTTGATATAGACGATATAGTTCTTAACTGGTTTGGCTACTTCATCGGTATGATACTATACTTAATCATAAAAAAGCGATTACTCGAAAAAGAGTAATCGCTTTTAATATTAATAAAATTGTTTAATATATTCTATAACATCTTCCCTCGTGCCTTTGAAAGGTCCGGGGGTTTCCATTTTAAGTGAAACAAGAGCAGTGCAGTATTGAAGCGCTTCTCTAACATCCGCTCTCTGACGTTCGGTTATATAACCTGCAAAGGTTGTATCCCCCCTGCCCGTTCTTCCCGAAAGATTACGTGCTTTAATGGGGCAGGTGTAAATCTCTTTACCGTCGTATGCAAGCACCTCGGTGTTATGGGTTATCAACACCTCTTTAGCTCCCCAGGAGTAAAGCAGCTTTGCAGCCTCTGCTCTGTCGGTTAAGCCTGTTAAAATCTCAGCCTCGGCAGCGTCGGTTTTAAGATAATAAATATATTTAAGATATTCCATCTTTTCAGCCCAATCGTGAAAAGCCATTGATTTATCCTCTTCAACGTGGCGAAGAAGGCACTGAACATCAACCGCAACCTTGCCGTGCTTTGAAGCCTCTTTGAAAAGCTCGCCGTAGAAATCTCCGAAAACAAGCCCTGCAAAATGATAAATCTTTGTTTCAATATCAGGAAGCTCATCAAACTTGAAGGTATCGCAAACGCCCATTGAGGTGCAGGCTCTTTTTTCCTTATCAGCAGTAAAATACTGATTTTTTATCGAGCAGGTTTCCTTGGATTCAGCCCAGTATAAATCTGCGCCCGAATCAGCAAAACGCTCCTCAACAGCAGCCTTGTCCCCCGCTGTTGACTTTGTAAATAAAGCAGCCTTGTTACCGCTCTTTGCAGCAGCAAAGCCGGAAGCCACAACTGCTCCGCCAAGCTCCTCACGCTTATTTCCCTGATAGTCTATATTGCAGTCCCATGACACGGGACCTATAACCAAAACATCGTATTTATTCATAGTGTCTCCTAAAAGATGTTATTTAAAATATCAAGCCATTTATCAGTAAGCTCGAAACTGTCGTTTTCAAATATACTGTTGTGAAGTCTGAAAGCAATATCAATATAAAGCATTGCTTCAACTTTCTCTTTTGATGAAAGAGGTGCAAAATACTCAATCAATTCGTCCTTCAAAGCCTGCTTATCCTTATTTGCATCAGTAAGTTCTGTTCCGATAAATCTTGCGATATCAAGCTCAACTGGTGCAATATAGCCAATCGGGTCGATTGCAACAATATTTCCGCCTGTTTTCATAATATTATAGCGGTGCAAATCGCCGTGTACAAGATGGCATTCGTCCGATGAAAAAACGCTTTCATAAAGCTCATTGGCTTTTTTAACGTGTCCCATTATTTCATCATATCTGTATGTAAAGCCCTTATCGTCAAGCTTGTTTTGCAAAACTGAACGGTAATCCGAAAACGTTGCCTTAACATCCTTTGACAGCTCAAGAGTTTTATATCCGAGAATTGCATTCTTGAAAAACTCAAAGAGCTTTTTATTATTTGAATCAAACCTGTCAATATCGCCCTCCATCTGATACAGAAGGATTGCAGAACAGCTGTCATCAAAATCATAGAGCTCACACATAAAGGAAGCAGGCAAATGCTGATAGCAACTCTTTTCAGGCTCGTATCTTCCGATAAATGGAGGAATAATCTTTATAACACAATTTCCGTAATTAACACTTGAAGCAAGAAAGATAATACCGAAGTGCGAGGTTTTAACAACCTGATAGTCGGTTATCTGCCATTTCTGGAGAAGGCTCGGAATTTCCTCGTGCAGCCTCTTCATCCAGCTCTTAGTTTCAGAGGGATAGTTTTCATAAAGGTATCTGTTAAGACGTCTAACCCTGTCGAAAACTGCGCTGTAATCAACGCCGTTATCCCTTGCATTAATAAGCGCTTCAAGATACTTCAAGTCTGCGGGATATGTTAATTTATAGTTGTTATTAAAATCAAAATACAGCTCAATCGGACTACCCTCAGGAAGCTGCTGAGTAACCTCTGTAAGCTTGCTTTCAGGGTCAAAGCTGTTATAGAGCAGCTCAAAATCGAAGCCCTCAGGCGATTGCATAAGATAATACCTGTCGCGATAAATATGGGGTATATCATAGCAACCCAGTGAGTCGGTTATCTGCTGAGCTGTAACAACCGCTGCGTTATTATCAAGAAAACCAAAGTATTTATCGATAAGCTCGCATGTTATCATAGGACGAACTGCGTCGCATACAATCAGCTTTTTACAGGAATAATTATCGTGGATGTAACTGAGCGCATTAACAAGGGAATAGTTTCTTGTTTTTCCGCCGTTAACGAAATCAATCCTGTCGTTTAAAGCAAGATTTGTAAGATAGCTCTTGTTTTCCTCAACGTTGGTTACAATAACAATTCTGTCAACAGTTTTTGCTTCAAGAATTGACTCAACAACATATTCAATTACCATTTTTCCATTTATTCTATGGAACTGCTTCGGAATGTTGGAGCCAAATCTGGCACCAACTCCGTTAGCAAGAATTGCAACTATATTCATAATTCTCACATCCTGTTTGCACTCTTAATTCAATTCTATATTATCAAATGATTCCAGATGCGAATCATATTTTTTTGGAGTCATATAGTCTTCCCCGTATTCATATGTCAGATA
>CAMYWU010000088.1 GCA_947302895.1 uncultured Clostridia bacterium
TCTGATCTGTGCAGGTGCAAGAGAAACTGTAAATGCTGTTGTTTCATCGCCTGCAGGTAATGTAACAGAAGTTGTTTCAGTTTCATCTTGAGTATCAGGATTGGAGAAAGTATATACAACCTTTTCAACCTCATCAGCAGATGTATTAATGCTGATGTTGAGGTCGATATCATCTTCAACAGTGATGCTCATTGTGTCATTAATAAAAGTATAAGACTTTGAAGCGATTTCAATAGCATTATCGTTGGCATCATAGATATTGAACTTAACTGTCATTGTAGCGCCGTCAGCGTTAATGTTTGCTGCGCCGCAATTGAACTCTTTAACAAGAGTAACAACATCATTGTATGTTACATCGCCCATACCGTTGTTTGCAAGAAGTCTGTATTCAACGTTTGCAGCAAGTGTAGCAGGAAGATTGATTTCTGTCCAAGCATAATTGCCATACTGACCCTTAAGAACAACATCACCTGCAGCAACAGCCTTATCAAAGCTTACTGTGAAGTCTGCTTTGTAATCAGCATATGCGCTGTCAGTATCTGTTGTATCTGCTTCAAACTTGTATGCAGCATCAAGACCTTCAACTTCAATCGGAGTGATTGTTGCTGTAGGAAGAACTGTATTACCCGGGATTTGATATGCGAATTCATTGATAACAGTATAGTTATCAGGCTCGCCTACCGGATAGATAACAAGTTTAACAGTCATATTAGTTGCAACATCTGTTGAACCTTTAACTGCACATGAGAATGTGCCTACTTGAGTGCAAATATCTTTGTATGTGGGCTCCCACTGGAAAGCATCTCTTGCCATATAATAATTATAATTAGCAACTGCATCCATTTCAGGGAACTGAACCCATGATGTATCGCCGATTTTACCGAAAAGCTGAACCTCTGCTGTATTAACATCTCTGTCAACAGTTACAATGAAATCTGCTTTATAATCATTGTAAGCAGCACCGTCATTATTTGCTGCAAACTGATAAGCTATATCATATTCAGTCTGATCAGTAATGTTTGTAACAGTTGCAGTCGGAAGATCGTTTGCAAATACTGTGAAAGGCATCATAGCAACTGCCATTAATGCAGCGAGAACACAAGCTAAAATTTTCTTTGAAATTCTCATTGGAATCATTCCTTTCATTTCATTATTCTAAGTTTTTGAAATTAAAAAAATATTCTAATAAGGGTATATCGGGAGTTTTCCAGCTGACCACACCCTTGCGTTGTACACCGCAAAAGTCTGTTCCGCTTCCGTCCCATATTAAAATTCACTTTATTATATAAATTCTATATTATAAAGTCAATACTATTTTGAATTTTTTTAATAAACTGTGAATTTGTAAATTTTTTGTAAACAGAAAAAAATCGACGATTTAATAAACATTCGTCGATTTTTTTATGTGTTCCGTGGCTCGTGGCTCGTGAACCGTTATTTATCTGCAAGGCGATTCATTAATGCATTAAGCATCATTCCAACATCGCTACACATTTTTAATGATTTTTCAACCTGTTGCGCATTTAATAATCCCAATCTGATGCACAACAAGTATTGAGTTTCCAGTTCTGCAACATAACCTCTCGAAATTGAAAGGAAATTAATAAACTCCTTAGTTGATTTGCGTTGCTGACCTTCCGCAATATTTGAAGGAATAGAAACGGAAGCTCTCTTCATTTGATCGCAAAGTGAATAAACCTCTGTTTTTGGCATTGTTTCCATTAAGCTGTATGTTTCAACAACCAAATCCATGGACTTTTTCCAGACATCCAAATCTTTAAAACTTGTTATCATACAATATGCCTTTCTGTAATAATCACGGATCACGGTCCACGGTCCACGGATCACTTATTCAACTGTAACAACCTTTGCAAGATTTCTCGGTTTATCAACATCAAGTCCTTTATCCGATGATACATAGTATGCAAGAAGCTGCATTGCGATAATGGAGGGAATTGCCATAAAGTCATCCTGCAAATCAGGAAGCTCAAATGAACATTCAACGTCCTTTGAAAGAAGCGATTTCTTAATGAATGTTAAAACCTCCGCTCCCCTGCTCTGAACCTCACGGATATTGGATACCTGCTTGCTCATAAGGTCGCTCTGGGTCATAAGAGCAATAACGGGAGTTTTATCCGTTATAAGAGCAATGGTTCCGTGTTTAAGCTCGCCTGAGGCAAACGCTTCGGAATGGATATATGATATTTCCTTAAGCTTAAGAGAAGCTTCAAGAAGAGTTGGGTAATCAAGTCCCCTGCCAATCATAAAGGTATGCTCAGCGGTGAGCATTCCGTTTGAAAGATGGTGGATTTCGCTTCTTCTTTCAAGAACACTTGCAACAGCTTCGGGAATCAACTTAAGATTAGTTATAAAGCTCTTAACGCCATTTTCACTGAGATTTCCACGAAGCTGAGCCATTTTTGCAGCTATAAGATAGAAAACTGCAACCTGGGTTGTATATGCCTTTGTTGAGGCAACCGCTATTTCGGGTCCTGCGTTTGTATAAATAACATTTTCGCTTTCTCTTGCGATGGTTGAGCCCTTAACGTTTACAATTGAAAGAGAGCGTGCTCCCTTTCTTCTTGCATATTTAAGCGCTTCAAGAGTATCAATTGTTTCACCGCTCTGAGAAACGCAGATAACAAGCGTTTTATTATTGATAATCGGCTGATTATACATATATTCGCTCGCCATATTAACCGTTACGGGAACGCCGCAGTTTTTTTCGATTATATGCTTACCGATAAGACCTGCATGCATAGCAGTTCCGCAGGCAATAACAGTTATATTATCACACTCGGTGAATATGCTGTCATCAACATTATCGTTTGTGAAATCGGGAAGGTCGTTTTTAATTCTTGTTGATATTGTTTTTTCAATAACGTCGGGCTGTTCCATAATTTCCTTTTCCATATAGAAAGGATAGCCCATTTTTCCGCTGTTTTTTATATCCCAGTCAAGAGTTAAAATATCGGGCTGAACCTCTTCGCCGTTGAAATCAGTTATTGAAATACCCTTTTCCGTTATCTCGGCAATGGCAAGTTCGGGAAGAACAAAGTATTTTTCGCTGTATTCGCCGATAGCCATAATATCGGAAGCGATATAGGCGCCATCCTCATTCTGACAGCAAATAATCGGGCTAACATTTCTTACGGCAAAAATCTTATTCGGAATATCATCAAACATAATTGCAAGACCGAAGGTTCCGCTGATTTCCTTAACTGCCTTAATAATTGCCTCGTTTGGATTGCCTTCATAATAATTATCGATAAGCGCCGCAACAACCTCGGAATCGGTCTGGGATTTAAGCTTATTTGCAATACCAAGCTGATTCTTTATTGCAGCATAGTTTTCAATTATTCCGTTATGAACAAGGGTAACGCTGCCGAATTTATGAGGATGTGAATTAGTATCGCTGACTCCGCCGTGGGTTGCCCAACGGGTATGACCGATACCTGCTGTACCTCTAACATCGGCGCATTTTGAGTCGAGCTTTTCAACTCTTCCCTCGCATTTGGTTACAAGGACCTCTTTGAAATTAGGATGATATACAGCCACACCTGCGCTATCGTATCCTCTGTATTCAAGGGTTTTAAGCCCCTTGAGAAGAATACCTCTCGCCTCGCTATAGCCTGTATATCCGATTATTCCGCACATATATTATTTTTCTCCTTAAAATGTATTAAGAGATACAATCAATAAATCTTTGCTGAAAAGAATTTGTCGAAACCGTTTCCGATTAGTTTTGCCTTTTCATAACGTATCAAAGATAATACGAAGGGGCATCCGCCGAAAATTTCGATAACCCCCTGCCTCGTCAGCCGATTGGCTCCGGCGCTACTTACGTTTAAAAATTTTAACCTCCTCAATCTTTATTTATATTGAAAATACCTCTTTTAAGATTAAACCATATCTTGTGCATAAAGTCAACTATAATTTATATATATAATATATATTGATTTTAATTAGAATATCTGTTATTATATTTTTATTACATTTTAAAGGACTTATGCAATGGATATTTTAAAGCAGATTGAAAGCGAATTTTCGCTGAAACCCTGGCAGGTTGAAAACACGGTTGCTTTAATAGACGACGGCAACACAATTCCCTTTATCGCACGATACAGAAAGGAAGCAACGGGCTCACTTGATGACCAGCTGTTAAGAGAGCTTTCCGACAGGCTCACCTATCTTCGCAATTTTGAAGAGCAAAAGGAAAAGGTTATCACTTCAATAACAGAGCAGGAAAAAATGACGGATGAAATTCTCGCTGCAATTGAAGGCGCAAAAACAATGACCGAGCTTGACGATATATACCGTCCGTTCAGACCTAAAAGAAAAACCCGAGCATCAGTTGCTAAGGAAAAGGGACTTGAAGGGCTTGCTAATGCTCTTCTTGCTCAGAATCCGAATGCAATACCCGAAGAGCTTGCAAAGGAATACCTCAGCGAAGAGGTTGAAACAATTGAGGATGCTCTCCAGGGCGCAAGGGATATAATCGCCGAAAATGTTTCGGACGACGCAAAGGGCAGAAAGCTTCTTCGTTTTGCTATCAAGCGAAACGGAATTATTAGCGTTAAGGGCGCAAAGGAAGAACTCGGCGTTTATGAAATGTATAAGGAACACAGCGAGCCTGTTTCAAAGATTGCACGCCACAGAGTTCTTGCAATCAACCGTGGTGAAAAAGAGGGCTTTTTGAAAGTTGGCATTGAATATGATAAAAGCGTTGCCTGCGAAATGCTCTATAATCTTCACACTAAGGGTAATTCACCTTCAACCGACCAGATTATTGAAGCAATAGACGATGCATACACACGCCTTATCTTCCCTTCAATTGAGCGTGAAATAAGGAATGAGCTCACCGATGAAGCAGATGAAAGCTCAATCAAGGTTTTCGGCGAAAACACAAGGCAGCTTCTTATGCAGCCGCCTGTTAAAGGCAGGGTTACTATAGGTCTTGACCCTGGCTACAGAACAGGCTGCAAGGTTGCGGTTGTTGATGAAACGGGAAAGGTTCTTGATACAGGGGTTATCTACCCTGCTCCGCCCCATCAGAAAATTGACGAGGCTAAAAAAATCATAACCGCCTTCGTAAACAAATATAATGTTACGCTCTTTGCAATCGGCAACGGAACCGCTTCCCACGAAACGGAGGAATTTGCAGCTCAGCTAATTAAAGAGCTTGGCAAAAACATTGAATATATGGTTGTCAGCGAAGCAGGCGCTTCCGTATACAGCGCTTCAAAGCTTGCGGCAGCCGAATTCCCACAATTTGACGTAAGTCTCAGGAGTGCGGTTTCAATTGCAAGAAGGCTTCAGGACCCGCTTGCAGAGCTTGTTAAGATAGACCCGAAGGCTATCGGTGTTGGCCAGTATCAACACGATATGCCCCAGAAGGAACTCGGCGAAGCGCTCGACGGAGTTGTTGAGGACTGCGTAAACTCTGTTGGAGTTGATTTAAATACAGCTTCTCCCCAGCTGCTTTCAAGAGTTGCAGGTATCAGCTCGGCAGTTGCAAAGAATATTGTTGATTTCAGAGAAACAAACGGCTCCTTCACCTCAAGGAGTCAGCTCCTTAAGGTCAGCAAGCTCGGACCGAAGGCATTTGAACAATGCGCAGGCTTCTTAAGAGTTGCCGAAAGCAAAAATGTCTTTGACAACACGGCTGTTCATCCCGAAAGCTATGAAGCCGCAAAAGGACTTCTTAAGCTTTGCAGCGTAAGCGAGGACGATATCAGAAAAGGAAATATAACTGCTCTTACCGCTCAATTTAAAACAGTTGGTGCAACAGCGCTTGCCGCTCAGCTCGGTATTGGCGAGCCAACGCTTAAGGATATAGTAAGCGAGCTTTCAAAGCCTGGAAGAGACCCGAGAGATGAGCTTCCGAAGCCAATGCTACGCCACGATATTATGGGTATGGAGGATTTGAAGGAAGGTATGCAGCTCAAGGGAACCGTAAGAAACGTTATCGATTTTGGCGCATTCGTTGATATCGGCGTTCATCAGGACGGACTTGTTCACATCAGCCAGATAACAAACAGATATATCAAGCATCCAAGCGAGGTTTTAAAGGTTGGCGATATTGTTGATGTCTGGGTTCTTTCCGTTGACGTTGCTAAAAAAAGAATATCATTAACGATGAAAAATCCGAATTAAAATGTGAATTGCGGGGCGTTGCCCCGCAATTCACATTTTCAGGTTTTAGGTTATTACAATAGCCGTGCGCAGCACCAACCCCTAACACCTAACGCGCTAACACCTAACACCTCATTTCGATAAATCACAATTTTTATCCTTCTTCATATCTTGAAGTAAGGAGTGATTTAATGTTTAACTATGTTAAAAGATTGCAATATCCGATTAATATAAAAAATCCCAACCCGAAGGCTGGGATAAAAAACTAGACGAAGTTTATCGGAGAGTGGATGCAAGGCGTCCGAGCCCCGTAGCGTACAAGTCGTACGTGAGGGGCGCGGCAACGAAGCAGACGCCTCCGAGAAACGAGTGTTGACGC
>CAMYWU010000089.1 GCA_947302895.1 uncultured Clostridia bacterium
TTCGCCAGCAGTATTTACAATCGGCTTTAGCGCCTTCATGTTATCGGCACGATGAGCCTTTGCAAAGATAAGATTTAGCTGAACAGCGCTTTCATAGCTCATCTTTATTGAATCGGCAAAATTGCCCGCCTCGCTTGAAAGCTCATAGAGAATGCGGGCAATTTCTTCTCTCTCCCTGCCCTCGAGCATTTTTATATCATTATTCGCCTCAACAACCGAAACGGGCTCTATAAAAACGGTGGCGCCGCTTGATGAAGTATCGTGAACAAGTCCATGAACATCGCCTCTGTGTTCGCTCTTAACGGGAACAACATAGCGTCCGTTTCGCTGGGTTACAATCGGCTCCTGAAGGAATTTTGCATAATGGGCGGAGTGGATTATTGAATCCATTTTTTCACGCACGGAGGCGCTTTTTGCCCTGATTTTCTTTCTTATATCATAGAGCGTTTCGCTTGCCTTATCGGCAATTTCATCCTCGCTTATTATGCAGGAAAAAATTTTATCCTCAAGGTATTTATTAACGGTTATGCTGTCGAATAAATAATCAAGCGAGGTTGAAACTCCGCTGCAATGGCTGCGCCATTCATAGAGCGTTCTGATTGAACGAAGGGTATATCCGATTCTCAGCAGCTCGCCCTGACCGAGAGCACCGCCGGCATTTGCTCTTGCAAGCGGATTATTTATATTTCTGAGCCCCGAAAACGAGCCAGCAGGGAGGAAGCGTCCTCCGTCTGGTTCAGCAGGGTGCATACTGCAATAAAATCGCTTGTAGGCGTTATTTCAAGGGCAAGCTCCCTTGCATCCTCACACGAGGTTTCCTCGCTGAGCATTTGCAGTATTTTATCAAGTTCAAGTGCTTCGTAGTTTTTGTTCATAAGTATTCCTATAAAATCAAGCTCTTATAAAACTCAAGAGTTGTTAGTTTCGAGTCAATATGCGTTAGAGTATATCTCTCGCAGATGTTTGAAAGTATTTCAAGGTTTTCCTCGCCGAGAGAGAATGAAAAGACCTTTGAAATATCAGAAAGACAGATAAATCTTATTGCGCTTATAACGCTGTACGGCGCTTCAATAGCATTGTTTCTGAAGCAGTTTTCGCAGTAAATACATCCCTCTTCAATATCAAAATACATCATATCGCTGTCATAAGCGCCGCAGCGATAGCACGCAAGAACATTCGGCATATATCCGCCAAGGCAGGCAAGGCGCATCTCAACAACCGCCTTGATAAGCTTTGTGTTTTTATTCCCCTTGCACAGCAGATGAAGCGCATTGAGAACGAGCCTCAGGGTTTCGGGCGCAGGATGCTCCTCGGAAGCTAAAAAATATGTAAGCTGAGCAAAATACTGAGCCAGAGAAAGCGTTTCGATATCCCGCCTCAAATCAAAAAAAACCTCGATTGGCGCAGCGCTGTCGATAACATAGGCATCACGTCCCTTATACAGCGTAAAATCGCCGTACACAAAAAGCGAGGTTGAAGAAACATTCTGATTTTTGAAATTCTTTGCCCTGCGAACAAAGGCCTTGACCAAGCCAAAATCAGCAGTAAGGAGAGTAACAAGTCTATCACTCTCCCCAACTGTCTGTTCCTTTATTATCAAACCCTTCGTTGTTAACTGCATTCTTAAATTCCTGTTTATCGTCAACGCTTGTGAAATAGTTGTTGACGTATTTTATATAATCCTCAACCTTTCCCGATTGAAGAAATTTATTCCAATATTTGTTATCCATATCTATCACCGTTAATATTTTGTGATATTGTAAGTGATATATCTATGGAAGTTTTTGCAATTTGAGGTGTTAGGTGTTAGGTTTAAGGTGTTAGGTTTTGGTGCTGCGCACGGCGATTAAAACCTAAAACCTAAGCCCTAAAACCTAAAAGAGATTAATCTAAACCAAAATTATGAATAAGCCCTTCCCTGTTTCGCCAGTCCTCCTTAACCTTAACCCAGGTTTGAAGGTTAACCTTGATTTCAAAGAAATTCTCTAAATCCTGGCGTGCAAAGGTTGAGATTTTTTTGAGCATTGCGCCCTTCTTGCCGATAACCATTCCCTTATGGTTTTCTCTTTCGCAATAAATAATAGCCTCAATATCAAGAATATCGGCATTATCTCTTTCACGCATTTTTTCGATTGAAACGGCAATTCCGTGGGGTATTTCCTTATCCATTAAGCGAAGAATTTTTTCCCTTATTATCTCCGCTGCAAGAACTCTTTCAGGCTGGTCGGTTAAGGTATCATCGGGGAAGAAATGGGGCGACTCAAAGGCGAGCTTTTCCATTTCCTTTATCATATCTTCAACGTTTTCGCCCGTTTCGGCACATACGGGTACAATCGCTTCAAAATCATAGAGCTGAGAAAAGAGCGCAATTCTTTCAAGAAGCTGGCTCTTATCGGAGAGCATATCAATTTTATTAATCGCAAGAATCACGGGCACCTTGAGAGCCTTGAATTTATCAATAAGCTCCTTTTCGCCCTTCTTGATTTCGCCCTTTGCCTCGGTTACGAAAAGGCAGGCATCAACTCCGCCGATACTCTCGCCAACCGCCCTGTTCATATTTTCGCCGAGCTTGTTATGGGGCTTATGATAGCCGGGGGTATCGGTGAAAACAAGCTGGGTTTCGCCCCTTGTTAAAACACCCATAATTTTTGTTCTTGTTGTCTGGGGCTTTGAGGAAACAATGGCGATTTTTGTTCCGAGCATCTTATTTAAAAGCGAGGATTTGCCCACATTCGGGCAACCCACAATTGCAATAAAAGCAGTTTTTGTCATTGATTATTCTCCACTATAGTATGAGTTATCACGTTTTAAGCCGAGCTTTGTTAAAACAGTTTCTTCCTTTTCACGCATACGAACCTCTTCAATTCCACCGAGCTCATGGTCGTAGCCAAGAAGATGAAGCATTGAATGAACGGTTAAAAAGCCTATCTCCCTTTGAAGTGAATGATTATATAGCTTTGCCTGTTCAACCGCTTTTTCGGCGCTGATAACAATATCCCCGAGCAGCTTTGCGCCGTTTGAGGGATTTATATCATACTCGCCGTTTTCGCCGAGGGGAAAGGATAAAACATCTGTTTCACGGTCAATATTTCTGTGCTGAGCATTGAGGGCGTGGATTGTATCGTTATCAACAAAGCTGACGCTTACCTCCGCCTTGCCCTTGAATTTTTCCTCAGAAAGCACGGCATTGCAGCAGCGGCGAACAAGCAGTCTTGTTCCTCGGGGAAGTGCAACTGCTTTTTGCTCATTTGAAGTTATAACCTTTGCCTGATTCATTTTTTGCTTTTCTCCTCATATTTCTCATATGCCTTGATAATATCCTGAACAAGTCTGTGGCGAACAACATCCTTTTGGTTGAAATAGGTTATTGCAATATCGTCTACATCCTTAAGGATATTCAAAACGGTTTGAGCCCCGACTTTTTACCGTCGGGCAAATCAATCTGAGTAATATCGCCCGTAACAACCATTTTTGAACGGAAGCCAAGACGGGTTAAAAACATTTTCATCTGCTCGGGCGTTGTATTCTGCGCCTCATCAAGAATAATAAAACTGTCGTCGAGAGTTCTTCCCCTCATATATGCAAGGGGTGCAACCTCAATTGCACCTCGCTCCTGATAATTCTGAAAATTCTCGGCGCCGAGCATATCAAAAAGTGCGTCGTAAAGGGGACGCAGATAAGGGTCAACCTTGCTTTGAAGGTCGCCGGGAAGGAAGCCGAGCTTCTCGCCTGCTTCAACGGCAGGTCGGGTAAGGATAATTCTGTTTACCTCTTTTGCTCTGAAGGCGGTAACAGCCATTGCAACTGCAAGATAGGTCTTTCCCGTTCCCGCAGGACCAACGCCGAAGGTTATTGTATGCTCATTAATCGCCTGGGTGTATTTCTTCTGGCCGAGGGTTTTCGGCTTTATCGGTCTGCCCTTCGAGGTTATGCAGATTGTATCGGTTGTCATTGAGGAAAGCTTATCCTCGTTGCCCTCGTTTACAAGCGACATAACATAGCGAACGTTCTGGTCAGAAAGCGCCTCGCCCTTATTGATTAAAACAAGGAGTGAATTAACCGCACGAACGGCTTTTGAAACATTCTCCTCATCGCCCATTACCTTTAAATCCGAGCCTCTTGAAACAATTGAAACGGAAAACTCCCTTTCAATCATTTTTATATTTTCATCAAACGAGCCGAAGAGCGAAACTGCCTGCTCAACGGCTTCAAAGGTTATTGTTTGTTCAGTCATTTATTTCCGCCTTAATCTTTTCAATTCTTCTTTCATCAAGCTCCAGAACAGTGAAGGTGATATTTTCAAATTCAACGCTGAGATTTTTATCCTCCTTGGTAGGAAGAAAGCCGAGCCTGCTTATAACAAAGCCTGCAAGAGTATCCCAGTCGCCCTCGGGGAACTGAATGCCAAGCGCTTCCTCAGCATCCTCAATATCAGTTATTCCCTCAAAGATATAGGTTTTATCATCAAGCTTGCTTATGCTTTCCTCGTCCTCGTCGTATTCATCCTCAATATCGCCAACAAGCTCTTCAAGGATATCCTCGAGCGTAACAAGTCCTGCTGTTCCGCCGTATTCATCAACAACTATGGCAAGCTGTATTCTTGTTTCCGTCATCTCTGCAAAGAGCTTTCCGCAGGCAATTGATTCGGGAACATAAAGAGGTTTACGAATATAATCCGAAAGCTTTTCCGTTTTCGAGATTTCCTTTCCGATGAATTTAAGCAAATCCTTAACATAGATTATGCCAAGAATATCGTCTAAATCCTCGTGGTAAACCGGAACTCTCGAAACGCCCTCCTCTATTGCAAGTTGGGCAACATCATAAAGCGAGCCGTCATCAGCAACGGCAACGATATCCGTTCTGTGGGTCATAATATCCCCCGCCGTTATATCATCGAACTCGAAAATATTGTTAATCATTTCCCTTTGAGAAACCTCAAGCTCGCCCTCATCTTCATCAACAAGCTGCTTGATTTCCTCCTCGGTTGAGCTGTCCCGTCTGAATAATCTGCGTAAACTTCCGCTGCCCATAAAGGCAAATCCCTCCGTTTATATAGTAATTCAATTTACTATTATATATTATTTATTAATATTTGTAAAGAGCGATAGAATATGATAATATATAATTACGAGTTACGAATTACGAATTACGAATTTCGGGACCTGCGGTCGGCTATTTATAATTAATTGTCCGAGGCGGTAACGCCGAGTAACCACAATTCGTCATTCGTCACTCGTAATTCGTAATTTTAGGAGTAATTATGATAGAGCTCATAAATGAAAAAAATGTCTGGGAAACCCTGAAGTCAGATAACAAACCGACCGTGCTTTACGGTATGGGGCTTGGCGCTGAAAAAATCATGGATACACTTGCGCAATACGGAGTTTGCGTTTGCGATATTTTTGCTTCCGATGAATTTGTGAGGGGGCATTCCTTTCGTGGTTTTAAGGTTCTGAAATACAGCGAGGTTTGCGAAAAATACGAGGATTTCAATGTTGTTTTATGCTTTGCAAGCCATATTGATGGCGTTATTGAAAGAATAGAGAAGATAAACAGCGAGCATACTGTTTTTGCCCCCGATGTTCCCGTTGCAGGAAATGGACTTTTCAGCAGGGAGTTCATAACAGAAAACGAAGATAAATTTGATTTTGTATATAACAGCCTTGCGGATGAAAAAAGCAGGCAGACCTATATTGATATTCTCAGCTTCAAGGTTAGCGGAAAGATTGAATATCTGCTGAACTCCTTTTCCGAAAAGGATGAGGTTTACAACGATATTTTAAAGCTCACGCCCTTTGAAAACATCATTGACCTCGGCGCTTATGACGGCGACACGATACGGGAATTTTTAGAGCACACGGGCGGTGAATATTCCTATATAACTGCGCTTGAGCCCGATGAAAAGAATTTCAGAAAGCTGCTCAAAAACACAGAGGAGCTTTTTGATATAACCTGCCTTAATATGGGCGCATGGGATAAAAATGATACGCTGATTTTTGAAAGCAATGCAGGCAGAAACTCAAAACTCTCATCAAGCGGAAAAAGCGTTGATGTTATTGACGTTGACTCCCTCGAGCTGCGCCCGACTTTTATTAAAATGGATATTGAGGGCGCTGAGCTCAAAGCCCTTTGCGGAGCTGAAAAAACAATCAAAGAGTTTAAGCCAAAGCTCTATGTCTGCGCCTACCACAGAAACGAGGATTTGTTTGCCCTGCCCCTTAAAATATGGGAGCTTAACCCCGACTACAAGATTTATTTTAGACATTCAAAATACATTCCCGCATGGGAGAGCAATTTTTATTGCACAATTTGAAACACTGTGTTTTTTGTTTTAAAAAAATGCATTAGATCAAAAAACTTTAAATAAATGAACAGCCTTTGGGTTAACCGAAGGCTGTTCGTTTTTGCTAAGCAATGCTTATCAAGCACTATTTTTTGCGTTTTTTGTCGTTTTTTATGCTATTATTGCAGTCTTTATGAATCAT
>CAMYWU010000090.1 GCA_947302895.1 uncultured Clostridia bacterium
ATATTGAAGCCAGCGCAACTATAACGGGCATTGTTAAAACGGATAGAATGCTTGTCTGCCCGACTATTTCTGCGCTGAGCGCCGTATCGTTATCATATTTTGCGCTGTACATTGCAGTATTTGTTGCAACGGGTGCGGAGGTTGAAATAACAAGCGCAATAAGCATATTTCCGCTTGCTCCGAGCAGTTTGAATATAAATAGCATAGCGCCCGGAATTAAAATCAACCTTAAAAATGAAACGAAATATATCTCTTTTTTGATAAAAATGTTTTTAAAATTGCAGTTTGCAAGGAAGGTTCCGAAAACAATCATTGCCATTGGGGAGTTGCAGGCGGCAATTCTGCTCATGGCGTCTGAAAGAAAATCGGGGAGCTTGACTCCAAGTAAAAAAAGCGGAAGACCTATTATTACGCTCATTGAGCCCGGGTTTAAAATCAGCCTTTTAAGGTTGATTTTTGCGCTTCCGCCCGAAATCTGATAAATACCGTAGGTGAAGGCAAAAACATTGAAAATAGCTATGTAGCACGAGCCGTAGAAAACGCCCTCACTTCCAACAACGCTCTGCGCAAGCGGCAGCGCAAAAAATGCCGCATTTGAAAAGGTTGTTGCATAGTGGTATATTCCTCTTTCCTTTTTATCCTTTTTTCTGAAGGTTAAAGAGGATATTCCGATTGCAAACGCATGGGTTAAAACCGCAAGCAAAAATGCCCAGAAAAGCAGCCTTATATGCTCCTTTGTTCGCTCCATTGAAAGAAAGGAATTAATAACCGTTATCGGAAGAATAAGGTTAAAAAGCAAATCAACAAGGCGCTTTCCGTCTGATTGAACAAATATTTTTGTTTTATCCGCTGCAAAGCCAACTGCCGCAATAAGATAGAGAATTACAACCTGTATTGCAACTGTTTGCAGATTAGTTAAAAAATCGGTTAACACGGAGTACCTCCGTTTGTCAGTGAAGAGTTAAAAGTGAAGAGTTGATGGGGGCAAGCCCACACCCATATACTATCTTTCGCTAAGGGGTACGAACTGGCGGGGCTTTGAAACGCTTTTATATGCGGGACGCATAATTCTTCCGCCCGAGGTTATTTCCTCAAGTCTGTGGGCGCTCCAGCCTGCAATTCTTGCGGTTGCAAACAGGGGAGTATATAAATCCTGCGGAATGCCGAGAACCTTATAAACAAGTCCTGAATACAGGTCAACATTTGCGCACATTGCTTTTTCAACGCCTTTAATCTCTGCAAATACCTCGGGAGTCAGGCGCTCAATGCTTTCAAGAACATTGAATTCCTTTTCAAATCCGTGTTCAATAGCGAGTTTCTTAGCATTTTCCTTAAGAATAACAGCTCTCGGGTCGCTCTTTGAGTATACAGCGTGTCCCATTCCGTAGATAAGACCGGAGCCGTCGGAAGCCTCGCCGTTGATGATTTTAACAAGCATATCACGCATTTCGCCGTCGTCTTCAGGGTGGGCAACATTTTCAAGAATATAATCCATCTGGTTTTTAACCTTGATGTTTGCGCCGCCGTGGCGGGGACCTTTAAGCGAGCCCAGACCTGCTGCAATTGCTGAATATGTATCTGTTCCGCTTGATGTTAAAACTCTTGTTGAGAAGGTTGAGTTGTTACCTCCGCCGTGGTCTGCGTGGAGCATAAGGCATATATCAAGAAGATGAGCCTCCTCCTGAGTGTATTTCTTATCGTGGCGTATTTGGCGCAAAATGTATTCAGCCGTTGAGATATCCTTGATAATCGGGTGGAGATACATTGATTTATTGTAAAAAGCTCTTCTCTTAACCTGATATGCGGTGTTCATAATAGTCGGGAATTGCGATAAAAGCTGCAGCGACTGACGAAGAACATTTGCAACAGAGGTATTATCGGGGTCCTCATCAAAGGAGTATAAATCGAGAACGCAGCGAGCCATTTTGTTCATAATATCCTTTGAAGGATGCTTCATAATAATGTCCTCAACAAAATCTGAGGGCAAAACTCTGCATTCGCCGATAACCTCACGCAGTGAGCTGAGCTGATAGGAGGTTGGAAGCGAGCCAAACATTAATAGCCACGCAACCTCTTCAAAGCCGTATCGATTATCATCAACACAGCTTTTAACAATATCCTTTATGTCGTATCCTCTGTATGAGAGCTTTCCTTCCTTCGGAACAACCTCACCGTCGAGAATATAATAACCTTCAACCGAGCAAATTCGAGTAAGACCTGCCATAACGCCAGTTCCGTCGCTGTTGCGAAGACCTCGTTTAACCTCATATCTCTCGAAATCCATAGGCTTAACGGTGTTATTCTTTTCAAGAACATCGCAAAGTCCCGAAATGGCTTCCATTGAAATCGGGGATATATATGATGACATATCTTTGCTCCTTTCACAGTATATTTATATATAAAGCAGAATAGTATATTTGAGTAAACATTATACTAAATTATAAAATATATGTCAAGGTGAAGAATTTGAAAAGAGCAATGATTATTTTTCTGATATTGTTTGTTCTTACGGCAATTATTCCGTTTACGGCAGTAATTCAGAAAAAGAAGGAAAACAATTCAGTCAATCCTTTGAATACTAACCTTAACGCCTGTGTTTACCTTGATTCCGGCGAGCTGACTTTTCCAGCTGTCTTTTAGTGAACTATATAATGCGGTATCCTTTGAATAAAGATATCTTGCGCACATAAAGGGATCGCTCTTGTTTGAAAAACACTTGTTTACAGTCTTAAAACACAGCGCTTTCATTTTTTCTTCGCCCGCCTTTTGAATTTCTTTATAATCCTTTTCGCTGAGTGGCTGCTTCAGACCGTTATTTGTCTGGCTTATTTTAAGCTTAAAATTGAGGTCAATATTAAAGCAGATTTCTCCATTTTCAAGCTCAACTTGCTTTTTTGCTTTTGATGAAATAATTTCAAGCGAAACATTGCCGAGGCGCTTCGTGCTGCAGGAAATCAGCGAGCTTTCAACCTTGTTATTTATCAGCAAAAAGGCTAAAACCTCTTCGCCCCTGAGCTCTCCTGCGTAGTTATCATCGGAGAAAAATGAAATTGAATTGCAAAAGCATTTTCCGTCTTTTGCTTCAAGAACGGGAAGGAATATATCCGAGGTTTCATCGTTATATAAATTCAGCAAATCGCATACCGTTAAAGCAGCGGCGCTTCCGTTTTCTTCGCCGAGCTTTAATAGCTTATAAATGCTTTCAGCAGGTATTATTGAAGCCTTTTCCTCCGATTTTATGATATCCTCTGCGTTTGGCTTGCCGATTGCAACAATAACATCGGGGCGGGAGAAGGCGCTTGTTAAAAGGAAATTCAAGCCTTCTGATAGCTTGGTTTTTGCATATTCTTCGCCGAAAACAATCAGCTTGTTCTGGCCGAAGAATATATCGTTTGAAGCGGATTTTGAGGCGGAGAAAATCGCAAGCGAAATGCTTTTTCCCGTTGCGCTTTTAATCTGGGTTAAATTGCCTTCAAGCGCCTGGGTGTTTCCGCTGCCCCCTGCAAGATTGAGGTATTGCAAAGCAATTTTTGTTTCGCTTTTGTTTTCATCAACAGAAAGCGCCTGAACAATGGTTAAATCGTTTATCTTTTTAGCGCTCATACTGCAGGAAGTAAGGACAAGGCAGAGAAAAACTGATGTTATTATTCTAATTGCTTTCTTCATTTTTAACTTCCTTCCTTGTAAAAATCAGGCTGAGAAGAGGAATAAGCGCAAGAAAAGCAAGGCTGATATAAAAATAAAAATCTCTTGCGCCGTTTATCATTTCATCAAAAAACCTTTTGTATATTATGATTGAGAGAGCGGAGGAGGAAAGAAAGAGCAGGGGAGCTTTTGTTTTTGAGGGAACATTAAGAACGAGCTTTTCAGCGCAGTAAATAATAACCGAGCATTTTGCAAACAGCGCAAAAAAGCCAAAAGCAGTATAAAGAATATCAAGCCTTGAAAAGCTTCCGAAGGCGGTCATCTGAAACAGGGTGTAAACAGGAAAGGCAAAAAGAGGCGCAGCGCAGCCGAGAACGCCTATACAGGATACAAGCATAAGAATTATTGCGCCATACGATGCTGCAATGCCGAGAAAAAGGCTCTTTTTCTGATTGCTCTTGCATTTATCAAAAAGAACAAGCAAAAGCGCAGGCTCAATTGAATTTGATGAGAAAATGAAGGAGTTTTCAATTATATCCTTCTTGCTTCCTTCAAAAAAAGGCATAAAGTTTATTGGCTGAAGGTTTTTGAAATTAAGAAGGATAATCAGCAGTAAAACAATTATTGAAGCCATTGCGCAGGCTGAGCAGAAACGCCCGATTGCTTCAATTCCGAGGAAAGCGGCATAGCAGGCGCATGCCGCCATAATCATAATAAAGAATACTGCGCCCATGCCGCTGCTCGTTTTTTCAGCTGCAAAAAATGCAAATCGGCTTATGTTGACCGATGCAAAAAACAGAAAGTAGATAAAATATACCGTCTTTCCCGCTTTGCTTTGAAGCGGGCTTTTTCCTTTTGAACAGCATAAATACGCAGGAATACATAAAAGCGTGTTTATAACAAATGCCGCAAGCGAGCTTATAAGGGAATCGGGCGAAATGCCGTTTATCAATATGCTCTGGTAAAAGGTCAGCGCAACAACGGCACGGCTGACAAGGAAGATGAAAAACAGCTGATATGGGGAGATAACGCCCCTTTGGGATTGCTTATTCAACGCTTGAGCCCTCCAAATCATTGATGTTAACTCTTCGCCTTGCAAGGCGCTTCCAGCTCTGGCGCAGGATTGTATCGCCGAGTGAGGAAGGGGTAAGCGGAGAAATCGGGGCAAAATAGGGAACTCCGAGATTATTGAGCGCAGTTATAATCATTAAAAGAGCGCCCATTGCAACTATCAGCGCATATATTCCGCCGATTCCTGCAAGAAGAATGAACAGTATTCTCAGTACTGCAACGCTTTCATAAAGCGGATAAACAACATAGGAGGCGATTGCCGTAAGCGCAACAACAACGAGCATTGGCTCGCCGATTATTCCGGCAGAAACCATTGCTTCGCCAATAACTATTGCGCCGATTATTGATACTGCGTGTCCGATGGTCTGCGGAAGGCGCAAACCTGCTTCACGCATTATTTCATAGAGTATGTGGATAATAACTGCTTCAAGGACTAAGCCGAAGGGGGTTGAAGCTTCGCTTGTTGCAATAACGTATAAAAGCGTTGTTGGTATCATTTCCTGATGAAAGGAGCCTATTGCAACATAGAGCGCAGGAAGAAAAAGCGAAACGAAAAATGCAAGGTATTTAAGCAGCCTTGTAAACGAAGCGTAGAACGGGGGATTATCATAATCATCAAGCGAGGAAAAATTATCGGTGAAAAGATAGGGAGTGTATATAACAAAGGGGGTTCCGTCAACTAAAATGCCTATTCTTCCCTCAAGAAGCTTTGAAGCAAGAACATCGGGGCGCTCCGTGTTGCCAACTGTTGAAAAGAAGGATTTAACCGAGGTGTTTATATATGGCATAAGGCAGCCATAGTCTGAAACCGTTTTCAAATCGGCATTTTTAAGGCGTTCTTCAATTTCGTTTAAGGAGTCAAAATTTACTCTATCATCAACGTAAGCTAAAACGACGCTTGTTTCAATTGCGCTGCCGAGCTTGATTTGCTTTAGCTTAAGATGGTGGGTTTTCAGCCTCTTGCGAAGCAGGGCTTTATTATCGTTCAGGCATTCAATAAAGCATTCCTTTGCGCCCTTAACCATTGCTTCATTGGTGGGCTCGTCCGTTGTTCGCTTGCTCCAGCCCTGAGTTCCCATGGCAAGCGCTCTGCGGCAGCCCTCAAGATAAACAACAACAAAGCCACTCATAAGATAAAAGCGGCTATCCTCAAAGGTTTCAACCTCATTCATTTCGGCGCAGCAAACAACGTGCTCCTTGATTTTTTCAAGCGCATCCTGGGGCGTCTGGGAAGGCATATCAAAGGATAAAAGCGATTTTGTAAGCATTGAAAGCTGGAGCGAATCAATAAGCCCGTCAAAAGCGAAGAAAAACGCTCTTCTTTTGCCGAGAATAACCTCCCGCATAAGAAAATCCGAGCAATCCTTAAAATCGCTTTTGAACACATCACGATTTATTTCATAGCTTTTTGTTAAATATTTCATATCATCACCGCTTTTAGTATTTGCCGTTTGTTTAGCTATAAACATATTATCGATAAAGCTGTTTTATTATCTTGCACGGAATAAACCGAATAATTTGTGCAAAAATAATTACGGTGATTATATGACAATAATTGTAATAAGAAGCGTTATCATTTATCTTTTTGTTGTTCTTGCCGTTCGTATTATGGGGAAAAGACAGATTGGCGAGCTCAATCCCCATGAATTTGTTATAACTATTCTTATCAGCGCAGTTGCAACAATACCTATTCAGGAAAGCTCAATTCCGCTTTCATATTCGCTTGTTCCTATATTGGTT
>CAMYWU010000091.1 GCA_947302895.1 uncultured Clostridia bacterium
CCTCTAAATATTATTTTAAAGGTAGTATGTCCAATAATAAACTTGTTCAAAACAGCATAGCGACATTGACAGTGGTCATTTTAAGTGTTATAATAATAAATACCAATAATTATTTGAAAGAGGGTTGTTATATGAAAAAATCAAAGATTATTAAGCTCTTAATTCCGGTTGTATTAATTCTGGTTATAGTTCTGGCTATTGCACTAAAATACGCAATGAGTACAAACAGTGAAATCGGAAAGACCTACACGGTCAACGGAATAGAGTTTACGCTTAACAGCATAGAGTTTACAGACACAATTGATAACTGGGGCGGAGCTAATGATAACTTTTGGAAGCCGCTTCCTGCTGACGCTTCAAGAAACCAGATAGCTAATGCAATGACAGCAAAGGACGCAAACTCTACTATTTGCGTTGTGTCTTACACCGCTAAGAATGTTTCAAAAGACGACAGAACAATCGATTTCGTGGGCAACCTAATTTTTGACAAGGGTTATAAATACGGCAAAGATGAGGGCAGCCTTGCATACAGAGTGAGCAAAGACGGCGTATGGAAAGAGAGTCCCGGGGGATTAAAACTGGAAAGGCTGACAAGCGATGCTTATGAATTCCGAGCATATATTGTTGTTCCGAAGCAAGTTGTTGAAGAAAAAGACAAGAAGCTGACATATTCTTTAATCGGCAGACAGTATGATTTAAGAAAGATATTATAAATAATTCCCCCGACCAAAAGTTTTGGTCGGGGGAATTATTTATAAATCGCACAGGGGTCTGTCCCCTGTGCGAGAATTGTTGACAAATTGGGTAATAACAAGTATATTAGAATAGAGGTGACAGTTATGGCAAGAGGAAAACGTGTAAAAAGCGAGAGCGGTATTTATCATATTATGTTACGCGGTAATAACAAGCAGCGGGTGTTTTTTGATTTAGAGGATTACTACAAGTTTTTAAGCGTTCTGGGAATCTGCAAAGGCATATGCGGATACAAAATCTTTGCTTTTTGTCTTATGGATAACCATATTCATCTTTTAATACAGGAAGGTGAGGAGCCTCTTGATAAAGCTTTTAAACGAATAGGCGTTCGTTTTGTTGGGTGGTACAATGCGAAATATAAAAGATGCGGAAACCTCTTTCAAGGAAGATTCAAGAGCGTTCCTGTTAATGATGATGAGTATTTTATCACAGCACTTAGATATATTCATCAAAATCCTGTGAAAGCGGGAATAGCTAAAAAGTGTGCTGACTATGATTTTAGCAGCTATAATGCATATTTCACAACAGCTCCTTTGGTCGATACGGATTTTGCTTTGAGCTTAATTAGTATTTCACAGTTTGAAGAATTGCATAATGAAGTCGTAAATGATGAAAGACTCGATAAACTTGAAAAGGATACCATAAGGCTTACTGCTGAAGAAGCCAAAAATGCATTTGAAAAAGAAACGAACTGTACGACGGCAAAAGATTTTTTGCAAATGCCAAAAGATATGCAAACGGCATATATTAATTTGTTGAAAGAAAAGCATTTATCTTTAAGACAGATATGTGAACTAACAGGCGTTTCAATGTATGAGGCCAGAAAATAAAAGTAATCGCACAGGGGTCTGTCCCCTGTGTGATTTTTTAAAATAAAATTAAGAATTTTTAAAATTTTCATAATTTGTATTTTACTTATAATAATAAATGTGCTATGATTATAATGAGATATTTTAAGGAAGTGCAAAATATGAAAAAAACAGCCCTAATAAAACTTATGTCCTTAGCAATGGTTTTTTGCCTTTTGCTTTCTTTTTCAACTCCTATAAGCTACGTTTCAGCGGCGGATACAACCTCGCTTACAGCGCAGAAGGCGGAGCTTGAAAAAAAGCTCAAGGAAACCGAAGCAAAGCTTTCCCAGCTTGGAAAGCAGAGCAAGGAAACCGAGGAATATATCAAGGTTCTTGATGAAAAAATAAGCTATCTTTCAAAGCAGTATAAGCTTGCAAAGCAGGAAGCAGAGGATATTGAAAACAGGGTTAATGCACTTGAATCAAATATAAAAACAAACGAGGTTGAAATAGCCTCAATCAAGGATGAGGTTAAAGCGCTTGAAAAGAATATCAAAACTCTTAATTCCGAGTTTTCTTCAACCTATGATGAATACTGCAAGCGTATAAGGGCTATATATATCAGCGGCCAGTCGGGCAGCCAGCTTTCATTTTTGCTTCTTTCAAACGGGCTTACAAATCTTTTAACAAGATACCAGATGATAAGCGCTGTATCAAAGCAGGACGGCGAGCTTCTTGAATCGGTTAAAAGCCAGACGGATAATATTATGGCGGTTAAAACCAAGCTCGATGAAAAAAATACAAAGCTGAATGAAACCCAGAAGGAGCTTAAAGCAAACAGCGAAAGCCTTAAAACAGAAAGAGAAAGCCTGCTCAAAAAGCAGGAGGATATGCTTTCTCAGCAAAAGGAGATTGAAGAGCAGCAGCTTGAAGCAAACAAGCTTCTTCAAAGACTCCACGATAAAACAAAGGAATACGGCGAATACAGAGATACAACTCAGGAGGAGCTTGATGCAATAGATGCCGATATCGAGGCTGCATTAAACAAATATGTTCCTCCAACCACCACAACTAAAAAGACCACAACAACTACAACCACCAAAAAGCCAACAACAACCAAAAAAGGCGAATCAACAACCAAGTCCACAACAACTACAACAACCACAACGAAAACGACCACAACAACAGCCTCATCAAATTATATAAAGCTTACCTATCCATGCCCGAGCTATACGAATATAACCTGCGGCTTCGGCGCATATGATGGTCATACTGGCTGCGATTTCTCAACCAAGGGAAATGAAAACCAGAAGATTGTTGCGGCTGAATCGGGAACGGTTATTCTTGTTAAGAATCTTAACTACAGCTACGGCCACTATATTGTTATTGCCCATGATAAAACAACTTCATCGGGCTCGGCTGTTTATACCCTTTATGCCCACAATAACGATATCATTGTTTCCGCCGGTCAGTATGTTAAGAAGGGTCAGCAAATTGCATACAGCGGCTCAACAGGAAATTCAACAGGACCCCATCTTCATTTTGAAGTAAGAGTTGGCGGCGCAACACAGTCGTGTGCAGTTAACCCTGCAATCTATCTTCCGTAAAGAGAAACCACCTAAGAGGAGTTAATATAAATTGAAATCCAGAGCAAAAAAGATTATCGCAACATTTTTAGCTTGCCTGCTGATTCTTTCATCAGCGGGCTTAAGCGCATATGCGGATGAAACAACAACTCAGAATCAGAGCGAAGCAACAACCGAAAGCTCTGTCAGCAAAGAGGAAGCGCAGAAAACTCTTGAGGATCAGAAAAAAGAGCTTGAAAAGAAGCTTGAGGAGAGCGAAAAGCTTCTTGCTTCCTTCAAGGATGATGCAAAGGTTACTGCTGAATACATAGATGCCCTTGATGAAAAAATCGGATATATGAACGAAGAGCTTAATGTTCTTGATAAGCAGATAGCCGAATCCCAGGGCAAAATTAATCAGCTGAATTCTCAGATTGATCCGCTTGAAAAGGAAATAAATACTCTTGAAGCCGAATATGAGAATGCAAAAGAGGATTTTGATAAGCTCAACGATGAGTTCGACAGCACCTATAACGCATATTGCTTAAGACTCAGGGCAATTTATATGAGCGGAACAACAAGCATTCTTGCCGCTCTTTTAACAAGCAAGGATATTTCGCAGTTCATCAACCGTCTTGAGATGATAAGAGCCGTTTCACTAAGCGATACAAAGCTGCTTCAGAAGGTTAATAACGAAATGGAAAAAATAATAACCAAGCAGGACGGTCTTAACGAGAAAAAGGAAGTGCTCTTAAAAGCACGTGAAAAGCTGTCTTCAAAGAAGGATGAACTGAAAAAACAGCAGGATAGGATTGAGGCTAATCAGGAGGAAATTGCTTCAAAGAAGATTAGTCTTTCAGAGCTCAGGGCTCAAAGCGATAAGCTCTTTGCCGAGTATACCCAAAAAACAAAAATGTATACCGAGTTCAGAAATGAGGATGAAGAGCTCGTTAAAAGCGTTGAGGATGAAATAGATGCGCTTCTCAGCGGACTTAAATCTCCCGACGAGGTTACAACTGCTGCCGATGCAAAGCATAATGAAAGCTCCTCAGATAGCTCGGATTCCGAGGAATCAAGCCTGTACAGCGCTTCAAATGCAGTTCTCAACCTAACATATCCCGCACCAGGTCATTATGCAGTATCCCAGGAATTCGGCCACTACAGAAACGGAAAAGCCCATACGGGAATAGACTTTCCTCTTTCTGTTGGCTCAAAGGTTGTTGCAGCCCAGAAGGGAATAGTTGTTAAGGTTAAGCGCCTTAATTATTCCTATGGCTATTATGTTATGATTTATCACGGAACGGATAAAAGCGGAAGAAAAATTGTAACCCTTTATGCCCATAATTCGTCAATCCTTGTTTCTGTTGGTCAGAGCGTTAAAAAGGGCGAACAGATTGCAAAGGGCGGCTCAACGGGCAACTCAACAGGTCCGCATTGCCATTTTGAGCTGATAATGAACGGAAGCAAGGTTAATCCCAAAAACTATCTTTCAAAATAATTATGAACAAGATAAATTATCAAAAAGAAACCGATAATATCATCAACAGAATTTGCAGCGAGGGCACAGCGCCGAGGCTTTTGCTTCATAGCTGCTGCGCCCCCTGTTCAAGCTATACTCTTGAATATCTTTCGCAGTTTTTTAGGATAAGCGTTTTTTATTACAATCCTAATATCTCACCTCTAAGCGAATTTGAAAAGCGCTATAACGAGCAAAAAAGGCTTATTGAAGCCCTTCCTGCAAAAAACGAGATATCGCTTATCAAGGGCGAATACGAACCCGAAGCCTTTTTTGAAATCGCAAAGGGGCTTGAAGACGCAAAAGAGGGCTATGAGCGCTGCTTTAAATGCTATCGCTTAAGGCTTGAAAAAACTGCCCGCCTTGCAAAAGAGGAAGGCTTTGATTATTTTTGCACAACGCTTTCAATATCTCCGCTCAAAAATTCTCAGAAGATAAATGAAATTGGTTTTGAAACAGGCGAGAAATACGGCATTTCCTGGCTTCCCTCTGATTTTAAAAAGAAAGAGGGCTTCAAGCGCTCAATAGAGCTTTCAAAGGAATATGATTTATACCGCCAGGATTTTTGCGGCTGCATATATTCAAAGGCGGCAAGTGAAAAGGCAAAGGAGGATTAAAAGTGAATACTCCCCTTGCAGACAGAATACGCCCTACCGAGCTTAGCGAGGTTGTAGGTCAGAAGCACCTGCTGAGCGAAGGCAAGGCGCTTTATAATATGATTGAAAACGGCGATATACCCAATCTGATTTTCTACGGTCCCTCAGGAGTGGGCAAAACAACGGTTGCTTCAATTATTGCAAACCGAACAAACCGAGCACTGAGGAAGCTGAACGGAACAAGCGCTTCAACAAGCGATATAAGGGATATAGTTGCCGAAATAGATACTTTTACGGCGCCAAACGGAATACTTCTCTATCTCGATGAGATTCAGTATTTCAACAAGCGCCAGCAGCAAAGCCTTCTTGAATACATAGAAAACGGCAAGATAACGCTTATTGCTTCAACAACCGAGAACCCGTATTTTTATGTTTATTCGGCAATTCTTTCACGTTCAACGGTTTTTGAATTCAAGAGTATTGAAACCCAGGATATTATTCCTGCCGTTAAGAGGGGCTTTGATTTCCTTTCGGAAGAAAACAAAATTGAAATTGAATATGATGAAAGCGTTTTGAAAAAAATTGCTTCGGGCTGCGGCGGCGATGTCCGCAAGGCGCTCAATTCAGTTGAAAATTGCTTTCTTGCAACACCGTCGAAAAACGGTAAAAAAATAATCAGCCTTGAAACCGCCGAGGAGCTTGCGCAAAAATCATCAATGCGCTACGACAGAGACGGCGACGAGCACTATGATATTGTTTCGGCATACCAGAAAAGTATGAGGGGAAGCGACCCCGATGCGGCGCTGCATTATCTTGCACGCCTTATTGAAGCGGGCGATTTGCCAAGCGCTTGCAGAAGGCTTATGGTATGCGCCTGCGAGGATGTAGGGCTTGCGTATCCCCAGATAATTCCGATTGTTAAGGCGGCGGTTGATGCGGCTATGATGGTTGGTCTTCCCGAAGCGAGAATACCGCTTGCGGATGCGGTTATACTTGTTGCAACCGCACCCAAAAGCAACAGCGGAGAAGCTGCAATTGATGCGGCGCTTGCCGATATAAGAAGCGGCAAGACAGGTCCTATACCGAGAACGCTTCAAAACAAGCATTTTGACGGCGAGGATGCCGAAGTTAAGGGTCAGCACTATGTTTATCCCCATCCGTATCCAAACCACTGGGTTAATCAGCAGTATCTGCCTGATATAATAAAAAATGCAAAATA
>CAMYWU010000092.1 GCA_947302895.1 uncultured Clostridia bacterium
GCAAGAGAAGGCAATTTTATTCAACCCATGATTTTGGTATGAACAGCTGATTGAAAATTTTTACGCAATATGTATCGCTCATACCTGCTATGTAGTCGCAAACGGCTCTTTCAACACCATCTGTTTCGGAAATATTATAGTATTCATCAGGAAGCTCAAATGGATTTTTCATATAGTATTCAAACAGCTTTTCGAGCATAACAACTGCTTTAACCTCTTCACTTTTGCAAATCGGGTTTGTATATACAGCATGAAACATAAAACTGTGGAGTTCCTGAAAGAGTTTATAAAACTCATCATCCATACGGATTTTATCCTCGCTGTTTTCAACAACGTTGATAACCATATTGTTGATTCTTTCACCCTTACTCATTCCAAGAGATATTCTCAAATCAAGAGGAATAGCCTCTTCAATTAAAACCCCTGCTCTGATTGCATCGTCAATATCATGATTGATATATGCAATTCTGTCGGCAATACGAACAATCTGACCTTCGAGCGTATACGCTTCCTCTCCCCTTGTATGGCAGAGAATACCGTTTTTAACCTCATCGGTAAGGTTTAAGCCAGCGCCGTTTTTTTCAATCTTTTCAACAACACGAACGCTTTGTTCATAATGCTTGAAATCAAATGATGCAAGAGAATTGAGCGCCCGTTCGCCTGCATGACCGAAGGGTGTATGTCCCAAATCATGACCGAGTGCTATTGCCTCGGTTAAATCCTCATTAAGATTAAGCGCTCTTGCAATTGTTCGGGCTATTTGAGAAACCTCGAGTGTATGGGTTAAACGTGTTCTGTAGTGGTCGCCAGTCGGCGCAAGAAAAACCTGGGTTTTATGCTTTAAACGTCTGAAAGACTGGGAATGAATAATCCTGTCCCTGTCCCTCTGAAAGCAGGTTCGGATTTCGCATTCCTCCTCGGGAATAGCTCGTCCTTTTGATTCACAAGCAAGGCACGCCCTTGGAGATAATATCTTTTTTTCATTTTCTTCTATCTTATTTCTGATGCAATTCTCCAAAGAAATCCCTCCTTTTTTCAATTACCTGTTATTATGTACTCAAAATTACAAAAAATTCCTTTATTATTATTGAATATTTTTAAATATTTATTATAATTTATTTGAGGTGTTTAATATGATATACTTTTTCATCGCACTTTTAGTTGTTATACTGCTCATTGTTTTTCTTCATTGTCAGAACAATAAAATTGATATAACACATTATGATATAAAGAATGATACAATTAACAGCGAGATAAAAATCGCCCATCTCAGCGACCTTCATTCAAAGCCCTTCAAAAAGGTTTTAAATGAGCTTGGTGAAATAAAGCCTGATATAATCTTTGTTACGGGCGATTATATCAACGACCACTCAAGAAGAAAAGAAAAGATGTTTTCCTTTGCAAAAGAGCTCGTTGAAATTGCTCCTGTTTATTATATCACAGGCAACCACGAACGCAGGCTTGAGAAATTCGATGAAATAATGCAGGGACTCAGAAACAGCGGCTTTAATGTTTTACTAAACGAAATTGCAATTGCAAATATCAAAGGCAATGAAGTTGATATCCTCGGTCTTGATGAAAATATGGCAGACCATTCGGACTACAGGGCAAGAAAAGCAGGAAACTTTGTTTATCCCGATATGAAAACATACTTTGATGAGTTTGATATACTAAGCGGTTTTAAAGTTGTTTTATCCCACTGCCCCGAAAACTTTGAAGGCTTGAAAGAGCTAAATTATTCACAGTATAATTTTGATATTCAGCTTTCGGGTCATGCCCATGGCGGACAGTTTATTCTTCCGTTTATCGGACCTGTTTTTGCTCCAGGTCAGGGCTTGTTTCCAAAATATGCAAGGGGCTCTTTCGGAGATAGACCAAAGCTGATAATTTCCCGTGGTCTCGGAAATTCTGAATTTCCTTTCAGACTTTTCAACCACCCCGAAATAAATATAATTAAAGTAACGCAGGAATAATAACCAACAAGCAAAAAAGGACATTCGTTTTGAATGTCCTTTTTTTATTTCGAAATGAATACACCTTTAACTTTCGTTTAAGGTTTACGCATATAATCACAATCAGAAAGGGCTTGAAACGCATGAAAATTCAGACTAATTTCAACAGATACGAAACCAAGTATTTGATAAACACCGAGCAGCAAAAAAGAATTCTTGATGCTGTTGAGGGAAATATAAAACCTGACGAATACGGAAAAAGCACTATTTGCAATGTTTATTATGATACACCCGATTATCTTTTAATCAGGCGTTCGCTCGAAAGCCCGATGTATAAGGAAAAGCTTCGGCTTCGCAGCTACGGTGTTGCAAATAAAAAAACTCCCGTATTCCTCGAAATCAAGAAGAAATACGACAGAGTTGTTTATAAGAGAAGAATAATAACAACTCAAAGCGGAGCTAAATGCTTCTTTAATAAAACCTCCGCACAAAACACTCAGATAGCAAATGAAATCAAGTATTTCATTGAAAGATATAAAAATCTTCAACCTGCGGTTTTCATATCGTATGAAAGAGAAGCTTTCTACGATAAAAGCGACGATACATTCCGCATAACATTTGATAAAAACATTTTATGGCGAGATTATGATATGACGCTTAGCAGCGGAATATACGGTTCACCGATACTCGAGAGAAATCAGGTGTTAATGGAAGTTAAATGCGCAGGCGCAATGCCGATGTGGTTTACAAAGATTCTCAGCGATAACGGACTTTATAAAACCTCTTTTTCAAAATACGGAAAAGCTTACCAATCAATATTAAAAATAAAAACAGGAGAACAAAAGTATGCTTAATTCATTATTTTCTAGTATTTTCACTTCAACAACGGAAAGCACAATTTCTGTTACAGGCTTTATTATTTGCATTGCCGTTTCACTCGTTCTCGGTGTTATTCTTTCATTTTGCAGCTCATATAAATCAAAGGCATCAAAAACCTTCAACACGGCAATAGCGCTGCTTCCTGCCGCAGTTTGCGTAGTTATTATGATGGTTAACGGAAATGTTGGCGCTGGTGTTGCGGTTGCAGGAGCATTCAGCCTGGTTCGCTTCCGATCAGCACCCGGCAGTGGCAAGGATATAGTAACTATTTTCTTAACAATGGGCTGCGGTCTGATACTCGGAATGGGATATATTGCTTATGCGGTTCTCTACTCTTTTATAATGGGAATAATTATGATAATTGCAAATACAGCATATATTAATAAAAAGTCAAACGCTGTTAAGGTTTTAAAAATAACCATTCCCGAGGATTTGGATTATAACGGCATATTTGTTGATGTATTTTCAAAATATCTTTCAAGCTTTGATAACACATCTGTTAAAACAAGTAACATGGGCAGTCTGTATAAGCTTAAGTATGATATAGTTTTCAAAGAAAGCTCTATGGAAAAAGCATTAATTGATGAGCTCAGATGCCGTAACGGAAATCTTGAAATCAGCATTTCAAATCAGGAGGTTACTGCAAATGAGTTATAAGAAAATAATATCGGGTTTATTGATTATTCTTTTGATTTGCACAATTCTTTGCTCCTGCACTGCAAAAAACTCAGTATCACAAATAAACACAGAAGACTTATTCACGGACAGAGATATTGATTATTCTTATGAAGAAAGTGAAGCAAAAACGATTTCGCTTAATAACGAAACAATAACTATAGACGATGAAGGAATATATGTTATAAACGGCAAAATTTCAAACGGACAGATTATTATTGATGCAGATGATTCGGATAAAATTCAGATTGTTTTAAACGGCGTTACAATTACTTCCGATTCCTCTGCAGCAATATTTGTAAAATCTGCAAACAAAGTTTTTATAACAAGTGCAAAAGGCAGTGAAAATGCTCTTTCGGTTATAGGTGAATTCACATCAGATGGGGACACTAATGTTGACGGCGTTATCTTTTCAATGAGTGATTTAACGCTTAACGGTGATGGAACACTTAATATTGAAACTAAATACGGCAACGGTATTGTTTCCAAGGATGATTTAAAACTTACAAGCGGAACTTACAGCATTAATGCTTCTAAAAACGGTCTTGAAGCAAATGATATAATCGCTCTCGGCGGCGGAACTTATGACATTATTTCACAGAATGACGCTCTTCACTGCGATGAAGATATAACAGTTACCGATGGAAATATTATCATCACAGCAGCCGATGATGCCTTTCATACGGACAACATCTTAACCGTTACTGGCGGAACAATTGAAATAAAAGAATCACACGAAGGTCTTGAAGGAAAAGAAATTCATATCACCGGCGGAAATATTACGGTTAATGCCGATGACGACGGTATTAATGCAGCAGGCGGAAATGATTCAAGCGGATTTAATAATGGAAGCTTTAAGGATGAATTTTCTGCCCAGGAAGGAGTTATAATAGACATTTCTGGCGGAACAGCATATATCAACTGTGAGGGCGACGGAATTGATTCAAATGGAGATATAAGCATCAGCGGCGGAAAAACAGTTGTTGAAGGACCGCAAAACAGCGGAAACGGAGCGCTTGATTATAACGGCGAGGCTAATATTTCGGGCGGAACTCTTCTTGCAATCGGAAGCAGCGGTATGGCAATGAATCTTTCAAGCGCTTCACAGGGCTCAATCCTTGTTAATTTTACATCTTCTTACACGAATGAAAAAATAACCATAACCGATTCACAGTCAAATGTTATTTATGCCTTTGATTCAACAAAAACAATCAGCAGCGTTCTTTTCAGTTCATCAGAGCTTAAGAAGGGTGAAACATACACGATAACAGTTGGCGAGCAGTATCAGACAGTTACACTTAATGATTATATCTACGGTTCATCAAACGGTATGGGCGGCTTTAATAAATAATTAAAGGGCAGGTTTACCTGCCCTTTACGCTTTTGAAAATTCTGTTTTGATAAAATTTGTTGAATACTTTCCGTTGCTGATATCCTTAAGCTTATCTTCAAGTGCTTCCTGATACGCTTCTTTAATTGAAAATGTTATTTTAACGCTATCTGCAAAATCGGTATTGATAATGCGTGTGTTAAACTCAGAAAGAAGCTGATTCATACGCTCATAAAAGCTATAATCAACATTTGCTTCTAAAACCGAGCACTGAGCCATAGTTATAATATTTCCAGCCTCAAGTGCAATCTTCGAGGTATGAGAATACGCTCTTACAAGTCCACCTGCACCAAGAAGGGTTCCGCCGAAATATCTTGTTGCAACAACGCAAACATCAACAACTCCGGATTTAAGAATTGCATCAAGAACCGGAACGCCCGCAGTTCCGCTTGGTTCCCCGTCATCCGAGCAACGCTGAATGTTGTTTTCCCTTAAAACAAAAGCGGAAACATTATGGGTTGCATCCCAGTGCTTAGATTTTATTTTGTTTATAAAATCGGCTGCCTCCTCCTGTGTTTTAACAGGACAGACATATCCGATAAACCTTGACTTCTTTTCAATGAAAAAATCAGAGGCTTCATTTTCAACAGTTTTATATTCCTGCATAATTAATCCTTTTAAATATGAAAAAACAAAGGGGCTGATAAACAGCCCCTATTTTACTGCAAATATTACGCTTTTTTAGCGATTCTCTTGTTGAATCTGTCAACACGTCCGCCTGTATCAACAAGCTTCTGCTTACCGGTATAGAAAGGATGGCACTTTGAACAAATATCAACTCTCATATCGCCTTTAGTGCTCTTAGTTTCATATGTTGCACCGCAAGCGCATCTAACAGTACATGTTTCGTAATTTGGATGAATTCCTTCTCTCATTAGTTTCACCTCGCATTAGGCACGCGCCAATGAATCCAAAACGGTTTTAATTAGCTGCTTTGCCCTTATATATTGTTAAAAATACTCGGAATACGAAAGTATTCCTGCGTTTTTTGCCGCATCTAAGACCAAATCAGCTTAATTAAAACTGCAAAGCACTTAAAATGCAGATAGTTAAGATGAAGTTTGGTGTTTGAGATAGCAGCTTGGCTGGCGCCATGCAATATCGAAAACGCCGAAATTCGCTTAAATATCGCATTTTAAGCGTTTTGGATTCATTAGCGCGTGCCTAAATCTCTTAACGAAAGCATTATATCAAAGGAGTTTTAAAAATGCAAGCATTTTTTTAAATTAATTTATTATTATCGGTAAATACAGGGTTTATCAAGGCAGAATGAATAGAGCATCGCCTCTTTAACAGGCTTTTCAAGAGTTTTTGAAACTGCATTTTTATAAAAGCCAATCTGATTCTTGTATAAATCAAGAAGCTCCTCTTCGCTGCTTACGTAATCGGTTTTATAATCAACCAAAACAAGCTCGCCGTTTTCTTCAAAAACGCAGTCCGCAATACCCTGTACAAGTATTTCATCCTCGAAATCTGTTCTTTCG
>CAMYWU010000093.1 GCA_947302895.1 uncultured Clostridia bacterium
AAGGAGGGATAACAAATGACAAAGTTTTATAACGAGCCTGAATTCAAGGTAATAACAACAAACTCATCAGATGTTATCACCACCTCGGGCGAAACACCAACCTACATCCCCGGACAGTTTGAAACAGAAGACGTTCAGTTTGTATTAGCATAAAAGAAAGCGAAGCTTCGGCTTCGCTTTTTTTAACTGTTAATATTCATATTAACAATATAACTTTTAACGGAGTTAAAAATATAACTTTGAATTGATAATTCAAAATATCACTATTCACAAAGTGAATAATATAACTAATCGGGCGGATGATATCCGCCCCTACTTAATCAGAGAAGAGTGAAGAGTTAAGAGTGAAGAGTAAAGAATTTCGGGCGGGAACACCCGCACCCGTATATTTCCCCTCATCCGACGGCTCCAAGTATTCGCCGCCACCTTCCCCCGAGGGGGAAGGCTTGATAGGTTTGATTGATTATATTTGGGCAAATGAAACAAAAACACTTCCTCTTGAACCGTAGGGAATGGCGACTCGACATTCCGCAGCAGGAGCGTCAGGGTTGCCGCTCCCTACAAATGAAAGAACGCCACTCCTATACAATTTTTATTATTCGCTTTGCTCCCGTATTTGCTAAAAGCTCAAAAATAGAACATTAAAAAAGTTGACAAGCTGTCAACTTTTATTGACAAAATATTTTTAATATAAGATAATAGATTTGATAAATTAGATTATTTTCAGAATAGTGTTTACTAAAACAATACTGTTTCAAGGAGGAATGAATATGAAACAAAAACAAAATTTTAGTAGAAAGGTGATAAGCGTCCTACTGTCGCTGCTGATGGTATTCTCGTGCTTCTCGGGCATGAGTTTGACGGCGTATGCCATGGATATTTATGTCAAAGTGGCGACTGAAGACGGAAGCATCACTTTAGATGTAGAGCCCTCAGACACTATTGAAAATGTAAAGGGCAAGATTCAAGATAAAAAGGGCTATGCGCCCGAAATTCAGAAATTGATATTCGCCGGCGAGGTGCTGGAGAATAACAGAACTCTGGCAGATTACAATATTCAGAAGGAAAGCACACTGCATCTGGTTATCGGCTGCTATGGTTCCTTTGTTCCTACTGCAGCGGATGATGCAGCCGCTTTAGCAGAAAAGGTAGTTAAGTTCAACGGTATGGACTGGTACCTCATCGAGGATAACTCAACGAGCGAAACAGAGGGTACAGTAACTCTGTTTGCAAAGGATACGATTGGTTCAAGCAGGTTCGATAACAGCAAAAATGTATACAGCGAATCTATGGTTAAATCATATCTGGACAATTCGACGGCTGGGGACGGTGCTTTTGCTGATGTGGCAGATGCAATAGTTTCTACTGATCTTGAAGATGTTTCTGTTACGGGAGCAAAGCTCTGGCTTTTAAGCAAGGATGAAGTAATTACTACATATAAATTATCGACAGCTCTCAACAAATGTTCTAAAGATTGGTGGCTCCGTACGCCCGTGTACTCCTCTTACGTTATTTTTGTAAACGGTGAAAGCGGCAGTGTTGACAACAATGGCAATTATTGTATGAATACATACGGCATTCGCCCCGCTTTAAAACTTGATTTAAGCAAGGTTGAATTTGACGCTGATACTAACACTTTTGCACTGCCTGTTTCTCCCGTATCCTACATGGCTGCGAGCGTGGACGCAACAACGCACGAGGTAACCTTTACCGACGCAAACTGCGAGGATTACGAAGTTGTTACCGCTTCCACCACCACCTTTGAGGACGGCAAGTGGTATGTGGTCAATAACAACGTGACAAACAACAACCGTATAACCGTTAATGACGAAGCGCACTTAATCCTTTGCGATGGCGCTACGTTGACTGCGAATAAGGGTGTTACTGTTGCAGACGGCAGTACGCTACATATCTATGCTCAGAGCGTCGGAGAGAATGTCGGTTGCATCGTTGCCACCGTGGGTGAAGAGTATGAAGCCGGCATTGGCGGCAGATATGACGACGCAACGGATGGCGGCACAATCGTTATTAATGGAGGTAAAGTTTCTGCAACCGGTGGTGAATATGGCGGCGCCGGCATCGGCGGAAGCAATGGAGGAGCAGGAGGCACCGTTACTATCTACGGTGGTATAGTCACTGCTCAGGGAGGCAGTCATGCTGCTGGTATAGGCGGCGGTGAAGGCCGCACCGGAGGTACGGTCACCATTTATGGCGGTGAGATTAAAGCTACAGGCGGACAAATAGGTGGCGCCGGCATCGGCAGCGCCAGTGGTGTAAGAAACAACGGCGGTACTGTTACGATTAATGGTGGGACAGTCACTGCTGTCGGCGGCGGCTTTGAAGATTGGACTGAAGCGAAAGGGATTGGTGATGGAAACGGAGCTGAACCCGGTCCAGAGCCAAGCACACAAATTACCATCGGCAACGGTCTTACCGTCACAGCCAAAGATAGTCCAGATAACAGTGTGATCAATATCACAAACGGTGATCCTTCGGGATGAGGTTGGGTGCATATTGAGAAGGTTGCTCACACCCACAGCTTCACATACTCCGCAAGCGGCGCAACTATCACAGCAACCTGCACAGCAGACGGCTGCACGCTTGACGACGGAACCGAGCAGCACAACCACGCTGCATTCATCACCCTTAACGCCCCTGAGAGCCTGACCTACGACGGTAGCGGAAAGCCCGTAACCGTGACCTTCAGCAACAATTTTGAGAGCCTCCTCCCTGTCTTCTTTGACGATCCGGAGATCACCCTCGATACTATTCGGGGAAACATCTGTTATTACAAGAACGGCGACAAGACCGCCGAGCCCAGTGAGGATGCTATTGCCATTGCCGGTACTCATACCGCTGAACTCAGTTTTAAGGGACAAACAGCCGGCGTGACTTACACTATCGCAAAGGCTGACCCGACCTACACGGCTCCTACGGGCTTAACGGCAACCTACGGCCAGACTCTTGCAAACGTAACCCTTCCCGACGGTTGGGCTTGGGCAAACACCGGCACAAGCGTTGGTAACGCAGGTACTAACACCTTTAAGGCAAACTTTACACCTGCAGACACTGCAAACTACAATACGGTTAACAACGTTGACGTAACTGTTACAGTTGCAAAGGCAAACCAAACTGCTCCTGCAGCGCCGACGGAGGCAGGCAAAACGATAAACAGCATTACGCTGAATGAAATTCCAAACGGCGAATACAAGTGCGGCGCAGGTGATTGGCAGACAAGCCCCACCTTTACGGGGCTGGATCAGAATAAGGGTTACGTCTTCCGTCAGAGATATGCCGCAGACGCAAACCATAATGCGTCCGCAGGCAGTGAGGAAGCGGTTATCTATACTGCAAACCACACGCACAGCTTCACCTACACTAAAGAGGGTATGAGCATCGTTGCTACCTGCAGCGGCGAGGGCATCTGCAGCTTGAGCAACAACAAGGTTTCGTTTACGCTTGTTCCGCCTACCGAAAATCTCGTTTATGACGGCACCGACAAGCTGGCAACGCTTGAAGGCACTGAGGCGTTCAATGCCGCAACGGGAATGAACGTTTCCGCAAACGATATCGTATATAATTACAAAGCAAAGAGCAGCGATTCCGCTGTTGTTGTAACTGAAACAAAGAACGCAGGTACTTATCAGGTGCTTTACACGCTGCAGAGCAGCTTCCCGAGACCTGTTCTCACCTCGGGTTTCACAATCAGCAAGGCAAACCCGACCTGTACAGCTCCTACCGGACTAACTGCAACCTACGGTCAGACACTTGCAGATGTTACGCTGACAAACCCGAGCGGCAACACCGCAGGTACTTGGACTTGGGTTGACGATACAACAAGCGTAGGCAACGTTGGTACAAAGACCTTTAAGGCAAGCTTTACACCTGCAGATACAACTAACTACAATACAGTAGAGAACGTAGACGTTACCGTTAAAGTAAATCAGGCAGTGATTACTCCGACTGTTACACTTGACGGCTGGACCTACGGCGACGAGGCTAATACGCCTTCCGTAACAGGTAACGCAGGCAATGGCGATGTAGCATATACCTACGCACAGAAGGGCAGCGATGCTTTCAGCACTACCGTTCCGACGAATGCAGGCAATTACACGGTCAAAGCAACTATTGCGGCTACTGCTAACTACAACGGCGGCACGGCTACGGCGGACTTTACGATTGCCAAGGCTAATATTACTCCGACTGTTACACTTGACGGCTGGACCTACGGCGACGAGGCAAACCTGCCCACCGTTACAGGCAACACAGAAAATGGCGACGTAACTTATCTTTACAAGGAAAAAGGCGCTTCCGATATGTCCTGTACGGATGTAGTTCCGACTCAGGCAGGCGAATACACCGTAAAGGCGCTTATTAATGAAACTGCTAACTACAACGGCGCTAATGCAGAAGCCGACTTCACCATCGCAAAGGCAAAGGTAACCATCACTGCCGATGATAAAACAAGCAAGCGTGAGGCTGCTCTCAAAGAGCTGACCTACAAAGTAGACGGCAAGATTCTTGATGGCGACTACCTTGGTATTAAGGTAACTTCAAATGTTAAGCCGGCAGTTGCAGGCAAGTATGACATTAAGGTTGCTTATCCCGAAAACGCAAACTATGATGTTACCGTTGTTGACGGCACATACACCGTAACAGACCGCATTACTGCAACTGAAAAGACAGCAGGCAACAACAAGATTAATTCTTCTGCCAAGGCTGCGGCAAGCAAGAAGGGCGTTACGGTTAAATGGGGCAAGGTTGCAAATGCAGAGATGTATGAAATCTATGCAGCATACTGCGGCAAAAACAATAAGTATAAGAAGATTAAGACCGTTAAGGGCAACATCAATTCCTTTGATATTACTAAACTCGGCGGCAAGAAACTTAATACCTCAAAGTGCTTAAAGGTTTACGTTGTTGCATACCGTAAGGTAAACGGCAAGTATGAAAAGATTACAAAGAGCCTTACAATGCATATTGCGGGCACAACAAACAAGCACACCAACGCTAAAGCAATAAAGGTTAAGAAGTCTTCTTACACGCTTAAGGTTAACAAGACCGCAACCATTAAGCCGACTCTCGTTCTTCAGAAGAAGAACAAGAAGGCAGTTGAGCACGTAGCGAAATTCCGCTATCAGTCAACCAATACAGCAGTTGCAACCGTTGATAAGAACGGCAAGATTAAGGCAGTAGGCAAAGGCACCTGCACAATCTACATCTTCGCAAACAACGGTAAGCTCAAATCCGTAAAGGTAACGGTTAAATAAGATAATTCAAAATTATCATACCTTTCAGAAAACCCCGATACTCTCACGAGTATCGGGGAATTTATTTTTGCTGTTTTGTTGCAGGTCTCGAAACTGTATTACCAAGGTTAACAGCCGGTCCGGTTGTAGGTTCGTTTTTTGCTTTTTTCTTAACCGAGCTTCGTTTGCAATTTTGACCGATTGGATGATTAGTAAAAGAAAATCTGTCAAAATCAGTTACAAATTTAACATTGTTTGTAACAAATCACAAGGAATAAACGACTGTTTTGTTAAATTAACCGAGAATAACTGCTCACTATTGACTGATAGTGAAAGAATTTGATATAATAAGACCAAGAGAGAAAGAGGTGATTGGTTAGTGCTGACACAGGAAAGACACAGCAGAATCCTTGAAATTATCAAAACCAAGGGCAGTGTTAAGGTTTCTGAGCTATGCGATGCTTTAGGCGCAAGCGAATCAACCATAAGGCGTGACCTTTCTGCGCTGACAGAAGTAGGAAAGATTAATAAGGTTCGCGGAGGCGCAATGCTTCTTTCTCAGGAATTTCTGAACAGAGAAGAAAGTATTAATAAAAAGGTTAATACTAATTATAATGAAAAATCAAAAATCGCCGAATATGCTGCATCGCTTATTCAGGATGATGATTATGTTTTTATTGATGCAGGTTCAACAACATTTCTTCTTGCAACTATGATAACTAATACGAAGGCAACCTATGTGACAAACGGAATTGCTCATGCACAGGAGCTTGCTGCAAAAGGGTGCAAAGTGATAGTTCTCGGCGGTGATTTGAAGAGCTCAACCGAAGCTATTACAGGTGTTGTTGCTGCAAAAAATCTTCAGCAATATAACTTTTCCAAAGCCTTCATAGGCATAAACGGAGTAACCGAAAAACAGGGATATACAACAACCGATATTGAGGAAGCAACCATCAAAGCCGTTGCTATTGAGCGAAGCTTTGTGAGCTATGTTTTAACGGATTCCTCAAAATTCGGCAAGGTATCGGCGGTGAGCGTGGCTTCAATAGATTCATCCTGCATCATTTGCGATAAATGCAAAAATGAAGAAATAAAAACAAGAACAATTACTAAAGAGGTG
>CAMYWU010000094.1 GCA_947302895.1 uncultured Clostridia bacterium
GGATAGGTTCTGTATGTGAAAAAGCGGGAAAATAAAAGAATTGAAAACCTTGATTATATTGATGCGGTTAAAACTCTTGCTCAAAGAGCGGGATTGCAGATGCCCGATGAAAGCACATACGATGATTCGCTTGCGAAAAAGAGAAGAAAAATTCTTGAAATAAACCGTGAGAGCGCAAGATTTTTTAATTCATATATGATGAGCGATGCGGGAAAGATTGGTCATCAGTATTTCTTAAACAGGGGACTGAGCGAAAACACAATAAAGCGTTTTGGCTTAGGTTATGCTCCCGATTCCTGGGATATGCTATTAAAGCACCTTAAAGGCCTTGGCTTTTCAATCGGAGATATGGTTGATGCAGGAGTTGTTAAAAAAGGTCAGAAGGGCTATTATGATAACTTCAGAAACAGGGTTATGACTCCGATTATTGATGTTCGGGGAAATGTTATTGCTTTCGGCGGAAGAGTTCTTGACGACAGCAAGCCAAAGTACATCAACACGGGCGATACTCTTGTTTATAAAAAAACAAACGAGCTTTTTGCTCTGAATCTTGCAAAGGATTCTGGCAGCGAAACCTTCATTCTATGCGAAGGGTATATGGATGTTATCGCAATGCATCAGGCTGGCTTTACAAACGCCGTTGCAGGCTGCGGAACAGCGCTTACAAGCGAACAGGTTCGATTAATCAGCAGATACGCAAAGGAGATAATTCTTGCCTATGATAATGATGAGGCAGGTCAGAAAGCCCGTGATAAAGCGGTTTCATTATTTTCCCAGACGGATATTAAGATTAAAATACCTGCTTTAAGCGGAGGAAAAGACCCTGACGAAATCATAAAAAATGTTGGCAGGGAACGCTTTAAGGGAATGCTTGAAGGCGCTTCAAACGAGATTGAATTTGCAATTGTTAATCTTAGAGGAAGGTATAATATAAATACAACTCAGGGAAAGATTGATTTTATCAATGAATGCATTAAAATCCTAGTTAATGTTTCACCAGTTGAACAGGATTTATATATTTCAAGATTGTCCGAGGAGCTCGGAGTTGATAAAAATAGTATTAAGGCTCAGCTCGAGGATTATCGAAGAAAGCAAAAGCGCAGAGCCTCAAACAGCGAATATAAGGCGATTATTAATCAGAGCATAAGAGAGAATAAAAAGCAGGAGCTTACATCCTCTGCTTCAACACGGCAGATCAAAGCTGAGCAGCGACTTTTAGGACTGCTGCTTTTATATCCCGATTGTATAAAGCTATGCGATGATTTTGATACTCAGCTCTTATCACCGGGATTTATCAGGAATACTTTCAATATAACTCTCGATAAGATAAACAACGCCGAGGATACAAGCCTTATTAACTATTCCGGTATTCTCAGCGATAATGAGATGGGAATGCTTTCCGGCATAATTGCAAGGTCGAAAAACAGTCTTGACCCCAAAAAAGAGTTTAAGGACTGTTTGAGAATAATAAAAGAAGAAAATGATAAAAAGAATGTTTCTGATGCCTCAACACTAAATGATGATGAATTCAGAAACCTGTTTAAACGATAACTATGGAGGAGAAATATGGATAAGAACAACCACACAACACCAAGCCCTGAGGAGAGAAAGCAGGCGGCATTCAAAAGGCTTATCGAAAAGGGCAAGGCAAGCGGTCATTTAACTGCTCAGGAGATTGATAATCTTATTGTTGAGCTTGATATGGATGTTGATGAGCTTGAAAAGCTCAATGAGCAGATTGAAGCTGCAAATATCAATATCATTGATGACTTTTCTGCAGAAACACTCGACGGTATCTCCCTTGAAGTAGACCTCCCAAAAGAAACCGACGGTGTTGATTCAATTGCGGTTAACGATAATGCCGCAATGGACGACCCTGTTAAGGTTTATCTTAAGGAGATAGGAAGAATTCCGCTTCTTACCGCAGAAGAGGAAATTGAGCTTGCTATCAAGATTTCTGAGGATGACGAAAAGGCAAAGAAACGCCTTGCAGAAGCAAACCTTCGTCTTGTTGTCAGTATTGCAAAGAGATATGTTGGAAGAGGTATGCAGTTCCTTGATTTAATCCAGGAGGGCAACCTCGGACTTATTAAAGCTGTTGATAAGTTTGACTATACAAAGGGATTTAAGTTCTCAACCTATGCAACCTGGTGGATAAGACAGGCTATAACAAGAGCTATTGCAGACCAGGCTCGTACAATTCGTATTCCTGTTCATATGGTTGAAACAATAAACAAGGTAAAGAAAGCTAAAACCCAGCTCCTTCATATGAGCGGACACGAGCCGACTCCCGAGGAAATCTCGGAATATCTTGAAATGCCCGTTGATAAGGTTCGTGAAATTCTCAGAGTTGCTCAGGACCCCGTTTCTCTTGAAACTCCCATCGGTGAGGACGAAGATTCCCACCTCGGCGATTTCATCCCAGATGATGAGGCTCTTGCTCCTGCTGATGCTGCTTCAATGAGCATTCTCAAGGAACAGCTTGCAGAGGTTCTTAAAACCTTAACTCCAAGGGAGGAAAAGGTTCTTTCGCTCAGATTCGGTCTTGATGACGGCAATCCTAAAACTCTTGAAGAGGTTGGCAAGGAGTTCAACGTAACACGTGAGCGTATTCGTCAGATTGAAGCTAAAGCGCTTCGCAAGCTCCGCCATCCGAGCAGAAGTAAAAAATTAAAGGACTTTATGGACTAATGACATTTCAGGAAAAAATAAACAGAATTAATGAGCTTGCAAGAAAATCCAAAACTCCCGAGGGCTTAACCAAAGAGGAAAAGGAAGAGCAGGCAATTCTAAGAAATGATTATATAAACAGCGTTAAGGCAAACCTTATCAGTCAGCTTGAAAACACATATATTGTTGACGATAAGGGAAATAAGAGAAAAGTGGAAAGAAAAAACGATGGGAAAATTAATAATAATTGAGGGGCTTGACGGAAGCGGAAAATCAACTCAGACTGCGCTTCTTGAAGAATATCTCACAAACAGGGGAGTCGTTTTTAAAAAGATTAAACTTCCCGATTATGAATCAAAATCAAGCACCCTTGTTAATATGTATCTCGGCGGCGAGTTCGGAAGCGATGCCGCAGCGGTTAATCCTTATGCCGCAGGCGCCTTCTATGCTGTAGACAGATTTGCTTCCTTTGCATTGAAGTGGAAGAACGATTATGAAAACGGAACCCTTATTCTTGCCGACAGATATGCAACATCTAATTCAATCTATCAGATGGAAAAGCTCGATAAAAGCGAGTGGGATTCATATCTCGATTGGAGCGCTGATTTTGAATACAATAAAATCGGTATTCCAAAGCCTGATTTGGTTATATATCTTGATATGCCAATTGAAATATCCCAGAAGCTTATGACAAAGAGATACGATGGCAATGAGGGAAAAAAGGATGTTCACGAGGCTAATGTTGAATTTTTAAATAAGTGCAGAACCTCCGCTCTTTACGCTGCAAAAAAGCAGGGCTGGAAGGTTATATCCTGCGCTAATGATGATATCCCGCACACAATTGATGAAATACATAATGATATAATTAAAATAGTTGATGAGGAGATTAATAATGCTTGAGTTTAAAAAGCCTGAACTCAGCGATATGGAATGGGTAAATTCCTGCCTGATTCACGCTAATTCGCTTAACTGCGAATATACCTTTGGCAATCTTTTCTGTTGGTCGGACTCATACTCAGTCAGAATAGCGCATTACAAGAATTTCTTTATTTGCCGTTGGAGCGAGGGATCCAAGGTTTCATATTCCGTTCCGCTTGGTGAAGGCGATTTCACCGATGCGGTAAATCAAATAATCCTTGATGCAAAATCAATCGGTGCAACGCCAACGATTTACGGTGTTACCGAAGGTTATCTTTTAATGTTACAGGAAGCTTTCCTCGGAAAATTCAGATATAAATATGATTCGGCAATGAACGATTATATTTACAGCACTGAAAAAATGGAAAGCCTTCGGGGAAAAAAGTATCATGGAAAAAGAAATCATATAACAAATTTTAAGAAGAATAATCCTGATTGGGCTTTTGAAATAATTTCAAGCGATAATATTGATGATTGCATTGAAATGCATTCTCAGTGGATTGTTGAAAACGGAGCCGAGGATGAGGATTATCTTGAAGAATTTTCAGCTGTTAAAAACGCTTTCAAGCATTATAATGAGCTGAACTTTAAAGGCGGATTAATCAGAACGGGCGGCAAAGTTGTTGCATACTGTATGGGCGAAGCCCAGATGAACGGCAGATGCTTTGTTACTCATTTTGAAAAAGCTTTTGCATCCTTGCAGGGAGCGTATCCGCTTATAAACCAGGAATTCACAAGAAACTGTCTTATGGATTTTGAATATGTAAACAGGGAAGAGGACCTTGGTCTTGAAGGTTTGAGAAAGGCAAAGCAGTCCTATTATCCTGAAATTATTCTTGAAAAGTGCTTGGCAATTTATAATGATTAAGTTTTGCGATAATCAAAAGGATATTATTGATATTTGGAAGAGCGTTTTCGGTGATAGCGAAGACGAAATACAGTTTTTTATTGATAATGCAAAAAATGCAGAATGCCTTGCCTGTTATCTTGATGAAAATCTGGCTTCAATGCTCTATCTTGTTGATTGCTCTATAGATAACAAAAACGGCAAATACATATATGCTGCGTGCACTAAAAAGGAATATGAGGGCAGGGGACTTATGAGCGAGCTTCTTGATTATTCAAAAAATCTTGGTTATAATTTTCTTTGCTTAATTCCTGCAAACGATTCTCTTGTTGATTTTTACAACAAAAGAGGCTTTGATAAAGACTGTTCAATTGAAAGCCTTACATTTAATCAAAGCGATGAAATCAAAGAATATCTGCTTGAGGGCTTTACTCTGACACAGCCCAAGGTTTTGATATGCGAGGTGTAACAAAATGGTTTATTTATTTTTAGCAGACGGTTTTGAAATAATAGAAGCGCTTGCTCCTCTTGATGTGCTTAAGAGAGCCGGCGTTGAGGTTAAAACTGTCGGCGTCAGCGGTTCAATGGTTGTTGCTTCCTGCGGAGTTCAGGTTGCCTGCGATATGGAAATTGAGGATTTTGATTTCTATAATGTTGAAGCAATAATTCTTCCTGGCGGTATGCCTGGAACTCTCAACCTTGAAAATAATGAGCTTGTTCAAAAAGCAATTGATAATGCAATGAATATTAATGTGCCTGTTTGTGCAATATGCGCTGCTCCCTCTATTTTAGGTCATAAGGGGCTTTTAAACGGCAAAAAAGCAATTTGCTTCCCGGGATTTGAAGAAGCTCTTGAAGGCGCTGAAATCGCAGATGATTTTGTTGTTTGCGACGGAAATGTTATAACAGCAAAGGGCGCAGGCGTATGCATTGATTTTGGCTTGGAAATAGTTAAGAAGCTTAAGGGCGAAGAAGCAGCTCTGGCTGTTAAAAATCAAATACAATGCATATAAAAAGTGATTTAAGAAAACAAGCTGCTGAAAAGAGAAAGCAAATAGACTGTAAACAAGAAAAAGACTTTTTGATTGTGAAGAATTTGCTTGCTCTTGATGAATACTTAAATGCAAAAACTGTTTTGATTTATGCTTCTCTTGATGATGAAATTAAAACGGATAACATTATCAAAACAGCCCTTGATGATAAAAAGACTGTTGCTGTTCCATTATGTCTGGATAAAGACGGAAAAATGGAATTCTATTCAATTGATTCTTTATCAAATCTTAAAAAAGGCAACTTTGGCGTCAGAGAGCCAAGCCCTGATGAAAGCAAACTGATAAATGATTTTTCAGAAGCAATAATTATTGTTCCGGGTTTGCTTTTTGATAAAGAAGGCAACAGGCTTGGCTTCGGCAAGGGATATTACGACAGATATTTGGCAAAAAATGAAATTTTTTCAATAGGGCTTTGCTATAATGAAATGATGATTGAAAAAGTTCCTGTTGATGAATATGATAAAAATATTGATAAAATCGTTACTCAAAGCGGTGTTATCAATTGTAAAAGCGGAGGATAAAATGGATAATTTTGCTTTTAATGCTAGTGATGAGAAAAAAGGTTCAAATGATATTTATTTCAGCAATGATATGGACCCGATGAATAAAGGAAGCGCGAAACCCGTGGCAAACGCAAAAACAAAGGCGAAGAAAAAGAAGAAAAAATCAAGCAATGTTGGTTCAACATATTTATTTTTCATAGTTGTTATTGTTGCATCAATGCTGCTTTCGGTTTATGCAATCTTTTGTATGAACGATATTCTTGCAATAACAAAAACCAAATCCTCTGTAACCGTGTCTTTTAATCAGCGCATTGAAACGAGTAACGAGGCAATTGATGTTCTCAGCGACA
>CAMYWU010000095.1 GCA_947302895.1 uncultured Clostridia bacterium
AGCTATATCGTTCCGAATGAGCTTAAAGAAAAGGCTCTTATCGGATGTGAGGTTTGCGTTCCTTTCGGAAGGGCAAATGCAAAAAGAAGCGGAATAATTGTCGGCTTTGAAGAAGGCGAGGAAAACGCATTAAAAGAGCTTATTTCCGTTGGGGAGCAGATACTTTCCGATGAGATGATAAAGCTTGCGCTGTGGCTTAAGGAGCGCTGTTTTTGCACAACCTATGACTGCCTTAAGCAAATGCTTCCAAGGGGCTACGGCAAAATCAAATCAAAGGGCGAAAGAATGGTTCGTCTTTTGCTTGAAGAAGAGGAGTTCACTGGAAAGCTAACAAAGAAGCAAAGGGATGTCTGCGATTTATTGCTCGATGTCGGAGCGGCAGGAGTAAGCGAGGTTTGCGAGTTTTGCTCGGTTGGTATTTCAGTTTTGAAAAACCTTGAAAAAAACGGAGTTGTTGAATTTTATCAAAAAGAGGTTTTTAGAAATCCTTATGAGATTAATGCACCCGCCCAAAAAGAGCCCATAAACCTCTCCGCTTTGCAGAATAAAGCGTATGAAACATATTCATCAATGCTTCAAAAAGGCGGAACAGGGCTTTTATACGGAGTAACGGGCAGCGGAAAAACCCAGGTTTATCTTAAGCTTATTGATGATGCACTTGTGCTTAACAAGGGCGTTATTCTTATGGTTCCCGAAATTGCATTAACTCCGCAAACCCTTGAAATCTTCCATAAGCGATATGGCAATCAGGTTGCTGTTTTCCACAGCGGACTTTCCCTTGGCGAAAGAAACGATGAATATAAGCGTGTTCAAAGAGGGCTTGCAAATATAGTTATCGGAACCCGTTCGGCTGTTTTTGCTCCTATACAAAATCTTGGCTTAATTGTTATGGATGAGGAGCAGGAGCATACTTATAAATCTGAGCGTACTCCGAGATATAATGCAAAGGATGTTGCTCGTTTCAGGGCAAAATATAACAGCGCCCTCTTCCTTATGGGTTCGGCAACTCCGAGCATTGAAACCTATAGCCAGGCTATCAGCGGCAAATTCGTTTTATGCGAGCTTGGCGAGCGCTTCGGCGATACTCCGCTTCCCGAGGTTATCTGCGTTGATATGAAGCGTGAAATGCGCCTTGGAAACAAAACGCCGATTTCAGAAACGCTCAAAGAGCTTATTAAGAGCAATATTGAAAATAAGAAGCAGACAATACTTCTTATTAACAGAAGGGGATATAATACCTTTATTGCCTGCAATAAGTGCGGTCATATTGTAACCTGTCCTAATTGCTCAATTTCGCTGACCTATCATAGCTATAATAATCGCTTAATGTGTCATTACTGCGGTTATTCAAAGCGCCTTGATAATATCTGCCCTGAATGCGGCAGCGATTCTGTTCGCTACAGCGGCTACGGAACTCAGAGAATTGAGGACGAGCTTGAGCTATTGTTTCCCGAAGCCAAAATACTTCGTATGGACGCCGATACAACATCTGCAAAGTTTTCCCATCAGAGAATACTTGATTCCTTCAAAAATGAGGAATACGATATTCTAATAGGAACCCAGATGGTTGCAAAGGGGCTCGATTTTGAGAATGTTACCCTTGTTGGCGTTGTAAATGCGGATAATTCGCTTTATGATGAGAATTATAATGCAAGCGAAAAGTCCTTTGATTTAATAACTCAGGTTGTCGGCAGAGCAGGAAGAAGAAGCGAAAGGGGAAGGGCGGTTATTCAAACCGTTAATCCCTATAATCAGACTGTTGAATTTGCCTGCGACCAGGACTATAAGGGCTTTTATGAAAGCGAAATTGAATTAAGGCGCCACCTTATATATCCGCCTTTTTGTGATATAATCTGTGCCTTCTTTGTCGGCGAGGATGAAAACACCGTTGCGCTTTCGGCAAAGGCATTCTTTGAGGAGCTTTTGAAGCTCAACGAGGAATATAAGGAAAAAATCATTGTTTTAGGTCCGACTCAGGCAAAGATTTCAAAGATTAATAATAACTACAGATATCGTCTTGCGATTAAATGTAAGAATTCTTCATCAATTCGCAGAATGATAACACAGACATTAAAAAATTTCAGTAAAATAAAAGAGTTCAAAGAGGTTGGAATATCAATTGATATCAACCCCAATGAACTGTAATTGGAGAATATAATGGCACTTAGAAACGTTGTTAAGGTGGGGGACCCCATCTTGAATAAAAAAAGCAGGGTTGTTGAAAAGTTCGATGAAAGGCTCTCTGTTTTAATCGACGATATGTTTGACACAATGTATGCCGAAAACGGCGTTGGGCTTGCGGCTGTTCAGGTCGGAATGCTCAAAAGAGTTGTTGTTCTGGATGTCGGCGACGGTAAAATTGAGCTTGTTAATCCTGAGATAACAATGCAGGAAGGACAGCAGGAGGAATCCGAGGGCTGCCTTTCCGTACCCGGCGAAGCAGGTATAACAAGAAGACCTGCAAAGGTTCAGGTTAAAGCTCAGGACAGATACGGCAAATGGCATGTTTATACAGGCGAGGGGCTTAAAGCCCGTTGCTTCTGCCATGAGCTTGACCATCTTGAAGGAATACTTTTCACTTCCCGAGTTATAAGAAAGATTGAAGAAAAATGAGAATAGTTTTTATGGGAACTCCTGATTTTGTAGTTCCTTGTCTTGAAAAACTTTATAATAGCAGGCATAGCGTTCTGGGCGTTTTTTCCCAGCCTGATAAGCCCGTAGGAAGAAAGCAGATTTTAACACCTCCTCCCGTTAAGGCTTTTGCGCTTGAAAAAAACATTCCTGTTTTTCAGCCCGAAAGAATAAAAAATTCCAATGCGCTTGATATAATCAAGGAGTTAAACCCCGATATTATCATTGTTGTTGCATACGGAAAAATTCTTCCCCTTGAAATACTCAGCGCTGCAAAATACGGCTGTATTAATGTTCACGCCTCGCTTCTTCCGAAATACAGGGGCGCCGCTCCTATTCAGTGGGCTGTGCTTGACGGAGAAGAAAAAACAGGCGTATCAATTATGCAGATGGACGAGGGTCTGGATACGGGCGATGTTTTACTTGTAAAAGAAACGCAAATAGGTGAGGATGAAACCTCTGCCGAGCTTTTCGACAGACTTTCGCTTATCGGCTCAGATGCGCTTGTTGAAGCGCTTGATTTGATAGAAAGCGGCAGCGCTTCCCCCAGCAAGCAGCCCGAGGGCGACTGGGGCTATGCAAAAATGATAACAAAGGAGCTTTGCCCGATAGACTGGAACAAAAGCGCTTTTAAAATTCATAATCAGGTTAGGGGACTTCAGACCTGGCCTGTTGCAACAACTATTATTAATTCTAAAAATGTTAAAATCCATAAAACCTGCCATACTGATATTAAGGGCGGTATTGCAGGCGAAATAATTGATAATAATAAAAAGCTCGTTGTTTCCTGCGGTGATGGAAAATGCCTTGAAATTCTTGAAATTCAGGCTGAGGGCAAGAAGAAAATGAGCGCAAGGGATTTCCTTCTCGGAAACAAAATCGAGCTTCATTCAGTTATCGGAGGATAGGAATAGTATGGAATACTATTTTATGTATTATGTTTCCGGAATCATCATTCTTCCGGTGTTTATCTTCGCACTCATATGTCAGCTGAAGGTAAAAACCAATTTCAAAAAGTATTCATCCGTTATCAGCAAAAGCAATATGACGGGCGCTGATGCAGCTTGGAGATTGCTTCAGCTCAACGGTATATCCGATGTTAAAATTCAGCGTATCAGCGGAACCTTAACGGATTATTACGACCCTTCACGAAAGGTTATCTGCCTTTCAAGCGATGTTTTTGATTCAAGAAGCATTGCCGCAATAGGAGTTGCCTGCCATGAGGCAGGACACGCTGTTCAGCACGCTGAGGGATATTCTCCGCTTAAAATCAGAAATGCGGTTATCCCTGCAACCCGTATCGGCTCTGCTCTCGGAGTTCCGCTTTGCCTTATCGGTATGTTTATCAATTCAACAACGCTTGCTTATATCGGCGTTGCTCTTTATGCACTTGTTGCGCTGTTTCAGCTTTTAACTCTTCCTGTTGAGTTTAATGCAAGCTCAAGAGCACTCCGGACAATTGAAACATACGGCTTTTTGAATGCGGAAGAATATACGGGCGCTAAGAAGGTTTTAACAGCAGCGGCTTTAACATATGTTGCGGCTCTTGCATCCGCAATTGCAACAATCCTTAGACTTCTTATAGTTATTTCGGGCGGAAGAAGACGATGAAAGACAGCAGATTAATCGCTTTTGAAACGCTTTATGATATAACAATGAACGGCGCATATTCAAATATTGCGCTTGATAATGCATTGAAAAGCTGTAACGCTTCTGATAAGGCGTTTGTTTCAAATCTTGTGCTTGGCGTAATTGAACGCAGAATAACGCTTGATTATTTGATAAAGCCATATCTTTCGGGCAAAACAAAGCCCAAGGTTATGCTTATTCTGTGTTTGGGAGCATACCAGCTATATTTTATGGATAAGGTTCCTTCAAGCGCCGCAATAAACAGCTCTGTTGAGCTTGCGGCAAACACGGGAGTTTCTTATTATAAAGGGCTCATTAACGCCGTTTTACATAAAATTGATAACAACAGAATTGATATTGATTCTCTGGATGATTTATCAGTTAAATACTCCTGTCCTCAGAATCTTATCAATATGTGGAAGAAAATGTATGGCGATGAGGCGTGCGAGGCAATACTTAAATCAATAAACTTAAAGCCCCCTGTATTTGCTGTTCCAAATAGCTTATATGTTGATTCACAGGAGCTTTCCTATGAGCTTTTAAACAGCGGTATTCAATGTGAAGCAGTGGGCGAGCTTGTAAGGATTGATTCACCGTTTGAGCTTTCAAAGCTAAAGGCGTATAACGATGGGCTTTTTCATATACAGGATAAAAGCTCCTTTGACTGCGCTAAGGCGCTTGAAGCAAAAAAGGACGAAACAGTTATTGATATTTGCGCCGCACCAGGCGGAAAAACCTTTACCATTGCCGAGGATATGGAGGGCGAGGGCTCAGTTTACGCCTTTGATTTATATGAACACAGAATTAAGCTTATCGAAAACTCTGCTAAAAGACTTGGCTTAACAAACGTTAAGGTTGGAATAAACGATGCGGAGATATTCAATAAGGATATGCCGAAGGCAGACAGAATTTTGTGCGACGTACCTTGCTCAGGCTTCGGAATCATTAGAAGAAAGCCCGAAATCAAATATAAAGAGCTCGACAGTATTAAGGGCTTGCCCGAAATTCAACTAAGAATACTCGAAACCTCTGCGCTGTACTTAAAAGACAATTCAAGAATTATTTATTCAACCTGCACTCTTAACAAAAGAGAAAATGAACAGGATGCTTGCTGAGAATACAGGAAAGCCTTTCGAGCAGGTTGCTGCAGATACTGAAAGAGATAACTGGATGACTGCGCAGGAAGCTTTGGAATACGGGTTGATTGATTCTATAGTTGAGAACCGTCCTAAGAAAGAGGAAAATAAATAATGGCAAAGATACCGGGAGAGATCAAGTGCTCTTTTTGTAATAAGACACAAGATCAGGTAAAAAAATTAATAGCGGGTCCTGCAGGCGTATATATTTGCGACGAGTGCGTAGAGATATGCTCGGATATCATCGCGGAGGAATTTGACGATGAACCTGAAATGCCTGATAGAGACGAGCAGATAAATCTTTTAAAGCCCGTTGAAATCCGAAACTTTTTGGATGAGTATGTTATCGGACAGGAAGAGGCAAAGAAAGTTCTTGCAGTTTCTGTTTATAACCACTACAAGAGGGTATTGGCCCCAAAAAGTGAGGATAAATCAGAAGTAGAGCTTCAGAAGAGCAATATTATAATGGTAGGTCCTACCGGATCGGGTAAGACATATCTTGCACAGACACTTGCCAAGATAATCAACGTACCCTTTGCGATCGCAGATGCAACCACGCTTACCGAGGCAGGATACGTCGGAGAAGACGTTGAGAATATTTTGCTTAAGCTTATCCAGAATGCCGATTATGATATCGAGAGAGCTCAATATGGCATTGTATATATCGATGAGATTGATAAGATCACCAAGAAGAGCGAAAATGTTTCTATAACAAGATACAAGTAATATCTTGTTTATCTGCGGCGGAGCTTTTGACGGTCTTGACAAGATCGTAGAGGCCAGACTCGATCGTAATTCAATCGGATTCAATGCAGAGATTGCAGACAAGACTGAAAGAGAGATTGGAGATGTATTAAAAGAAGTTACTCCTCAGGATCTTGTTAAATTTGGTCTTATCCCTGAGTTTGTCGGACGTGTGCCGATTACTGTTACACT
>CAMYWU010000096.1 GCA_947302895.1 uncultured Clostridia bacterium
TCCCGACTGAGAAATTCACGGATACAACTGTTTATATAACGCTTGCCTTTGTTATTATCTGGACAGGCACATTGATGCTGATAAAAAACAGCAAGATGAGCAATGTTTTAATCGGCGTAACCGTTATTGCCATTGCCTTCAGCGAGGTTATTATCGCTGATACCTCATCATATGTTTTCACTCAGAAGCAAAGCGACTATACGCTTAACTATGATATGTATGAGGAAGCAATTGATTATACCTATAATAAGGATAAATCCTTCTACAGAACCGAACTTTGCTATCTTGATACGAGAATGGACCCCTGCCTTTACGGCTACAGAGGTATGAGCGAATTTTCATCAATGGCATATGAAAAGTATTCGGGAAGTCAATTCAATCTCGGACTTGCAGGAAACAGAATCAATTCATACACATACAATACTCAGACCCCTGTTTATAATATGATGTATGGAATAAAATACCTCATTCAGAGCGATACTCAGATTGAGCCTTCGGATTACTTCTATGAAAGCTTCTATGCAAACAAGGATAATTCTGCAAAGGTATTCAAAAACAAGTATTTCCTTCCCATAGCCTTTGAAACCTCATCAGAGATTTCCGATTGGATTAACGAAGAGGGCAATCCTTTCGAGGTTCAGGAAGACTTTATCGACCGTGCTGCAGGAGTCAGCAATGTATTCATACCTCTTGAATATGTTTCAACCCAGAGCGAAAGCAGCACCTGCGATGACGTTAAAGAAAACGGAACTTGTTTTTATACTCTTGATTCTTCGGAGGATTCAAGCGGTTCAATAGATGTTACATTCAAATCTGTCAGAGACGGAAACGTTTATGTTTATATAACCTCCCCGGTTATCGAAAATGTTAACTACTATTGGAATAATGAACAAGACAGCAAGTATCAGAATATTGACGAGCCCTATATTATCGACCTCGGAGCCCATAAAGCAGGAGAAGAGATAACAGCTTCCCTTTCCCTTGCGGAAACCGATACCGACAGCTCTTATTTCGAGATATATGCCTACAATGTTGACACTGAGGTATTAGACTCGGCATATGAACTTCTTAAGCTCGGAGCGCTTGATATTACCTATTTCAGCGATACCGAAATTAGCGGCGACATCAACGCAGGTTTTGACGGATATATTTACACCTCAATTCCTTATGATGAAGGTTGGGATATTTATATCGACGGCGTTGAAGCAAAGATAATCAAAATTGCCGATTGCCAGCTTGCAGCCTATATTAAAAAAGGCAGCCATAAGGTAACCTTTAAGTATACGCCAAAGGGATTAAAGCTTGGAGCAGCCATCAGCGCTCTTGCCTGGCTTGCAGTATTATTCATTTTTCTTTACAAACACACAAAGCTTTCAGATTTGGTTAAATTCAATAAAAAGAGCAAAAATAATCAACAAAACATCTAACCCCAAAAAGTAATTTTAATGTTTATTTTTGAAGTTATTTGTTGTAAAATAAAAACACAAAACCGCTAATTAAATCTTATCGAAATAATTAGCCCAAGCATTTAAAAGAAGAGGAGATTTAAAATGCCAAGAATCACAGCACTTGATGTTCAGACCATTCCCTACGGACCACTCGGAATTATAGCTCTTCCGGGCTGCGAAAAAATTGCCGAAATGATTGATAACTATATTGTCAATTGGCGTAAGGAGCAGGCTGAGGAACACAAAAACACTATTGCCTTCTATGGCTACCAGCGTGATACTTATATTATCAACACAACTGTTGCACGCTTCGGAAGCGGTGAGGGTAAAGCAGTTATCAACGAAAGTATCAGAGGATATGATTTATATATCATATGCGATTGCTTTAACTATTCCGTTACATATAATATGTACGGTATGACGGCAATGAAATCCCCTGATGACCATTTCTCAGATTTAAAGAGAGTTATCTCGGCTGCATCAAGTAAAGCAAAGAGAATAAATGTTATTATGCCAATGCTCTATGAGGGCAGACAGCATAAGCGTGCGTCCCGTGAATCGCTCGACTGCGCTATGGCTCTTCAGGAGCTCACAGCACTCGGCGTTGAAAACATCATCACCTTTGATGCACACGACCAGAGAGTTCAGAACTCAATTCCTCATAAATCATTTGAAAACGTTATGCCTGCATATCAGCAGATTAAAGCACTTGTTAACTCGGTTAATGACCTCGTTCTTGACCCCGACCATCTTATGATTGTATCCCCTGATGAAGGTGCGCTTCACAGATGTATATACTTCGCAACCCAGCTTGGCGTTAATCTCGGTATGTTCTATAAGAGAAGGGACTATACAAGGGTTGTTAATGGCAGAAACCCGATTGTTGACCATCAGTATCTTGGTGAAAGCGTTGAAGGCAAGGATATTATTATCGTTGATGATATGATTTCCTCCGGTGAAAGTATGCTTGATGTTGCAACAAAACTCAAGGAGCTTAAGGCAAACAGAATCTTTGTTTTCACAACCTTTGGTCTTTTCTGCAACGGACTTGAAATCTTTGATAAGGCACACGAAGACGGAACCTTTGAAAAGGTATATACAACAAACGGCATTTATCAGTCTCCCGAACTCCTCTCAAGAGATTGGTATGAAAGCGTTGATATTTCAAAATACCTTGCATATTTCCTTGATACAATCAACCATGATTTATCAGTTTCAACACTGCTTGATAACGGTGATAAAATTAATACTCTTCTTAAGAAAAAGGGCTTGAAATAATGAACATTCAATTCAAAAAGCTGAAAAAAAATCAGATAATAATTATTGCAGTTATTGCCGTTTTGCTTATTATTCTCGTTCCCTCTGCAATCTATTGCGGAGTTCACGGAGAATCCCCGAAAGCAATGATAAGCGATATGTTTACCTCAAATGAGGAACAGTTAATCGGCAACTGGCAGGGTGATAAGGACTTAACCGCATATTCTTTTAAAGAGGACGGAACCTTTGAAAGTTATATCTCCTCTTTCAGCTATACAGCAAGCTATGTTGCAGATTCTTCTAAACTCACCTTAACCAACCCTGCATCAGGCGGAAATGTTGTTTATAAATACTCAATTCACGGCGACACTCTTACCTTAAAGCTTATTGAAGAAGGCGGAAAGGAAGTTGAAGAAAAAGAGGTTTATGAATACAAAAGGGTTGATACAATTCGTTCTCAGAGCTTTGTTGATTTCTTAAAGGATTACGCTGCCGCACACGAGGACGGCGAAACAACTGAAAATAACGAATAATTTAAACGGATGAGGAACTGTGAAGTTGTCAAGTAAAAGTGGACAACTTCAAACTGCCTCATCCGTTTTTGCATATTATTTTTTATTAATCATATTATTACCAAGGTGATTTTATGGTTAATAATTCAGAATTAAGATGCAGAGAGCTTGGAGAATACATTGTTAAAACAAAGGCAACTGTAAGACAAGCTGCGGAGGTTTTCGGGATTAGCAAATCAACTGTACATATGGATGTAACAAAGCGTCTTTCTGCAATATCCCCTTCTCTCGCTGCCGAGGTTAATAAGGTTTTACAGGAAAACAAAGCTCAGCGCCATATTCGGGGAGGACTTGCAACTAAAAACAAATATCTTAAGTTAAAGAGTTGATATATATTTTTCAATATGATAAAATATTAATGAAATAAATTGAATCAAGGAAGTTGAAATATGAAGATTGGATTTATCGGCTGCGGTAATATGGCAGGCGCAATTATTGACGGAATAATTAAAAATGAAATCGTTGATGAAAAGGATATAAATATATTTGATATTTTCTATCCTGCTGTTGAGAAGGTTTCTCAAAAGCACGGCGTATTTGTATGCGAAGGTCCGAGAGAGGTTGTTTTGAACAGCGATGCCGTTATTCTTGCAGTTAAGCCGAATATAATTACATCTGTTTTAGATGATATCAATACGGCGCTTGAGGAAAGCAACACTCTTATTATTTCAATAGCCGCAGGAAAAACGATTGATTTTATAAGAAATTCGCTTTCCCACGATAACAGAATTATAAGAGTTATGCCAAACATAAACGCAAAGGTTGGCGAATCAATCAGCGCATATACTGCAAATAAAAGCGCAACAAAAGAGGATAAGGAGCTTTGCGAAAAGCTCTTTGGCGGTGTTGGACAGGTTATGTATCTTGAAGAAACGCTGTTTCCTCTTTTCGGTGTTATCGGCGGCTGCTCACCTGCATTTACCTATATGTTTATTGATTCTCTTGCAAGAGCCGGTGTTAAAAACGGTATGACAAAGGATACAGCGCTTTATGTTGCTGCACAGGCGGTTTTAGGAAGCGCAAAAATGGTTCTTGAATCCGGCGAACACCCCTGGGAGCTTGTTGACAAGGTTTGCTCTCCGGGAGGAACAACAATTGAAGGCGTTTCCTCCCTTCAGAACGACGGATTTGAAAAAGCTATTCTTAACGCAGTAAACAAAGCTGTTGAAAAGGATAAGAAATTGTAAATTAGGGCGAAAGCTCTATTATAAAGAAAAGGAGTAATATTTATGAAGTATGAAATTCAGGGCGGTAATTTCCCCGTTCTTATCTGCACGGTGGACCCTAACGAAACAATGATTACCGAAGGCGGCGGCATGAGCTGGATGAGCCCCAATATGAAGATGGAAACAACTTCAAACGGCGGACTTGGTAAAATGCTCGGAAGAATGATTACAAAGGAAAGCCTCTTCCAGAACAAGTACACCGCACAGGGCGGAGTCGGAACAATCGCTTTTGCAAGCTCTCTTCCGGGTGAAATTATGGCGATTGAAATCGCTCCCGGCAAAGAATATGTTGCTCAGAAGGCTTCCTTCCTTGCATCAACCTCGGGTGTTGAGCTTTCAACCTTCTTCCAGAAAAAGCTCGGTGCAGGCTTCTTCGGCGGTGAAGGCTTTATAATGCAGAAGCTTTCAGGAAACGGAGTTGCTTTCATTGAGATTGACGGTTCTGCAATCAGATATAATCTCGAGGCAGGTCAGCAGCTTATTGTTGACACAGGCCACGTTGTACTTATGAGCACAAGCTGTAAGATGGATGTTCAAACCGTTAAGGGCGTTAAAAATGTTCTTTTCGGCGGTGAGGGCTTATTCAACACAGTTGTTACAGGACCCGGCGAAGTTATTCTTCAGACAATGCCTGTTCCGAAGCTTGCCCACAGCATTCAGCCATATATCCAGGTACAACAAGGCAGCTGATTGCGAAACTTGTTTTTCAATATTCGTTGCGCATTATATTGTGCTGCGAACAGCAATTATAAAAGGGAGCGTTTTACGCTCCCTTAATTTTATTACATATACTTTTTAATTTCATCAACTTTATTTGTCTGTTCCCAAGATACGCCGAGGTCTTCTCTGCCCATATGTCCGTATGCGGCAACATTCTTATAAATCGGCTTTCTTAAATCAAGCTCTCTGATGATAGCAGATGGTCTTAAATCAAACACCTTGGAAACGATTTCGCTGATTTCTTCATCGCTCTTAATTCCTGTTCCGAAGGTATCAACAAGAACTGATACCGGCTTTGCAACACCAATTGCATAGGCAAGCTCAACCTCGCATTTATCAGCAAGACCTGCGGCAACAACATTTTTTGCAACCCATCTTGCAGCATATGCAGCGCTGCGGTCAACCTTAGTCGGATCCTTACCCGAAAAAGCACCGCCGCCGTGGCGAGCATATCCGCCGTATGTATCAACAATTATCTTTCTTCCTGTTAATCCGCTGTCGCCCATAGGACCGCCGATAACAAATCTTCCTGTCGGATTAACATAGAAAATAGTTTCATCATCAAGAAGCTCAGCAGGAATTGTTGTTTTGATAACCTTTTCAACAATATCTGCACGAAGCTGAGCAAGAGAAACAAATTCGCTGTGCTGAGAAGAAATAACAACTGCAGCAACTCTGCTTGGCTTTCCGTCAACATATTCAACGGTTACCTGTGATTTACCGTCGGAATAAAGATAAGGAAGTGTTCCGTTTTCTCTTACCTCGGTAAGCTTTAATGCAAGTCTGTGAGCAAGTGAAATCGGAAGGGGCATAAGCTCCTTTGTTTCGTTGCAGGCATAACCAAACATCATACCCTGGTCGCCGGCACCGTTGAGATTATCCTCATCCTCTTCGTTATTCTTGAGCTCATATGATTTATCAACGCCCATTGCAATATCAGGAGACTGCTTGTCTATAGCAGTTAAAACAGCGCAGGTATTGCCGTTAAAGCCCTTCTTATCATCATCGTAGCCGATTTCATTTACGGTTGTACGAACAATTGCATGAATATCAACCTGAGCCTTTGTTGTTATTTCGCCCATAACCAAAACCTGACCTG
>CAMYWU010000097.1 GCA_947302895.1 uncultured Clostridia bacterium
CTCAACCTTAACAACTGCGCCTGCCGCCATTGAATGCTGGCGGATTTTTTCGTGCAGCTCCTGACGGTCGCCGCCGCGCTTAACGGCATCCATCATAATATTTTCGGTCGCCATAAACGGAAGCTCGCTCATAAGCCTTGCTTCAATAACCTTGGGATAAACAACAAGTCCGCTTGTAACATTAATATATAAATCAAGTATGCCATCTATTGCAAGGAATGCCTCGGCAACTGAAACTCGCTTGTTTGCGCTGTCGTCGAGTGTTCTTTCAAACCACTGAGCCGAAGCCGTCCACGCAGGATTGAGCGCATCAATCATAACATATCTTGAAAGCGAAGCAATTCTTTCGCTTCTCATAGGATTGCGCTTATATGCCATTGCGGAGGAGCCAATCTGGTTCTTCTCAAACGGTTCTTCAATCTCTTTAAGATTCTGAAGAAGTCTTAAGTCGTTGGAGAATTTGCAGCAGCTCTGAGCAATAAGAGCAAGGCAGTTGCAAACAATTGTGTCGAGCTTTCTTGCATAGGTCTGACCGCTTACGGGGAAACACGCCTTAAATCCCATCTTCTGAGCAATCTTTTTATCAAGCTCCTTGCATTTCTCGTGGTCGCCGTCGAAGAGCTCAAGGAAGGATGCCTGAGTTCCCGTTGTTCCCTTTGAGCCGAGAAGCATAAGGGTTTCAAGAACATGGTCCACCTCGTTTAAATCCATAACCAGATCCATAAGCCAGAGCGTTGCTCTCTTGCCAACGGTTGTTGGCTGTGCAGGCTGGAAGTGGGTAAATCCAAGGCAGGGCATATCCTTATATTCCTCAGCAAACTTTGAAACGCTTGCAATCGCATTAACAAGCTTTTTCTTTATGAGAAGAAGCGCCTCACGCATTGTTATAACATCGGTATTATCTCCAACATAGCAGGAGGTTGCACCGAGATGAATTATTCCCTTTGCCTTCGGACACTGCTCGCCGTAAGCATGAACATGGCTCATAACATCGTGGCGGAATTTCTTTTCATATTCCTGCGCAACCTCGTAGTTAATATCCTCGGCATGCGCCTTAAGCTCATCAATCTGCTCCTGAGTTACATTCAGTCCAAGCTCGTTTTCAGCCTCGGCAAGAGCAATCCATAGCTTTCTCCAGGTTTTAAACTTAAAATCGGGAGAATAGATATACTGCATTTCCTTGCTCGCATAGCGCGCATTGAAGGGTGAATTATAGGTATTGTTTGGCATAGTTATATCCTCTTTAGACTAATATTGTTCGAGCGCAGCGAGTAACCGACAACTCGCAACTCGCAACGCGAAACTCGCAACTAAAATCACAGTAATTTTTTGCGAAGGTCTTCAGGGCTCATAGCGCTGAGATAAGCTACCGGAATATCAAAAATTGTTTTGCAGCCTGAAACGCCCTCTTTGTTGAGCTTATATGCAGCTCTTGCATATGCTGCGATAACAGAGCCTGTGAATTCGGGGTTTGAATCAAGCTTGAGGTTGAATTCAACAACGTGGCTGTTTTCCTTATCAAAGCCTGTTTTGCCGCTTCTGATAACAAAACCGCCGTGAGGAAGAGCGGCATGGTCTCTGTCGAGCTCCTCTTTTGAAATGAAGTGAACGGTTGTATCATATGCGTCAAAATAGTTTGGCATTTCAACTATTTCTTTTTCAATTCTTGCAAGGTCTGCGCCCTCCTCGGCAACAACGAAGCATTCTCTTGTGTGCTGCTGTCTTGCGGTGAAGGTTGGGTTTTCTGCGTTTCTTACGCTCTCAACTGCTGATTCAACAGGGATTGTATACTGTCTTGCATCAACAACGCCCTCAATTCTTCTGATAGCGTCAGAATGTCCCTGGGATACGCCCCTGCCCCAGAAGGTATAATTGTTGCCCTCGGGAAGAACTGCGGTTGAAACCATTCTTAAAAGGCTGAAAAGTCCCGGGTCCCATCCGATTGAAATAACGCCGATTTTGCCTGCTTCCTTGGCAGCCTTATCAACATTATCAAAATGCTCGGGGATTCTTGCATGGGTATCAAAGCTGTCAACAACATTGAACCACTGCGCATATTTCGGTGTTTGCTCGGGAAGGTCTGTTGCGCTGCCTCCGCCAAGAACAAGAACATCAATTTTATCCTTGAAGCTTTCGATTTCATCAATGTTGTAAACGCCGACGCCCTCGGTCTTGATTTTAACACCCTCGGGGTTTCTTCTTGTGAATACCGCAACAAGCTCAAGGTCATCGTTCTGTCTGATAGCGCTTTCAACGCCTCTTGATAAATTGCCGTAACCTAAAATTCCGATTTTAATGCTCATTTAATTCTAACCTCCATAATTTCTTATATATTCGGGTGCGGGTGTCCCGCCCTAAACTCTTCACTTTTCACTCTTCACTCTGAATCTCACCTTCAAAAACGGTAACCGCCGGTCCCGTCATAAAAACGCTTTCGTTTTCGTTGCCGCTCCAGCTGATTTTCAAATCGCCGCCAAGAAGGTGAACTGTAACCTCGTTATCGCAATAGCCGTTAATTATTGCCGCAACGGCGCTTGCGCATGCGCCCGTTCCGCAGGCAAGGGTTTCGCCCGAGCCACGCTCCCATACACGCATTTCAAGATTCTTTCTGTCTATAACCTTAATAAACTCGGTATTTGTTCTGTCGGGAAAAACGGGATTGTTTTCAAATTTCGGACCAATCTTTTCAAGCTCAATTTTCTTTGGCGATTTATCAATGAAGATAACCGCATGGGGATTGCCCATTGAAACGCAGGTCATTTTATACTCTTTGCCGTCAACGCTTATCGGCTCGTTAACAGCCTTTTCATTTTCAGTTAAAACGGGGATATCACTTGCCTTTAAATTCGGCTTGCCCATATCAACCTTAGCTCCGATTGCTTTTCCGTTTTCAACCTCGAGGTCTATATACTTGATAGCGCCCATTGATTCAATTGCAATTGAGGTTTTATCGGTAAGCTTATGGTCGAAAACAAATTTTGCAACGCATCTGATTCCGTTGCCGCACATTGCTCCGCGGGAGCCGTCCGCATTAAACATTGCCATTTCAAAATCGGCTATATCGCTCTTCTTGATTAAAATCATTCCGTCGCCGCCGATGCCGAAATGTCTGTCGGAAAGTCTTATAGCCGCAGCCTCTTCATTTTCAATACGGTTTTCAGTACAGTCGATATAAACATAATCGTTGCCGCAACCGTGCATTTTAGTAAATTTCACGTTCTTCACCTGCCCGTTTTTTAACACCTGGATATTATAGCATATTTTTTATTTATACAGCAATAGAAAATTAAAATATATTTTCAATAATTTTTTTGCACAATAGCACTAAATTTTATAGCAGTTTTTCCAACATATTGCACAAATTTAAAAAAATATTTACAAATTCTTGTAACAAAATAACCAAATACCCCCTTGTAATTATAATAAATTAATGCTATTATAGAAAAAAGTGTATTTTTTTACATAAAAGGAGTGATGTTATGACCAAGCTTAAAGAAGAATATCAGCTTCCTATATATTTGTTCCACGATGGAACGAACTATAAGGCATATGAATTCTTTGGCGTTCATAAGATTAATAAGAATAGCTATGCATTCAGGGTGTGGGCGCCGAACGCTGAAGCAGTCAGCGTAGTCGGCGATTTCAACAACTGGGATGAAAATGCTCACAGATGTTTTCCGATATCACCAGGTATCTGGGAAGCAATAATTGAGGATTTAGCTATTTTTGATTGCTATAAATATTCAATCAAAACAAAGGACGGAAGAACGATTCTCAAAGCAGACCCATATGCAGTCCATCAGGAAACAAGACCTGCAACAGGCTCAAAGGTTTATGAGCTTAAGGACTATAAATGGGGCGATAAAAAGTGGTATGAAAACAAATGGAAAAGCTCCGTTCTCGATAAGCCCGTTAACATCTATGAGGTTCATTTCGGCTCCTGGAAGCAGCATGATGACGGCAATTTCCTGACTTACCGTGAAATGGCTGATGAGCTTGTTCCCTATGTTAAGGAAATGGGCTACACCCATATTGAAATGCTTCCTATTATGGAATATCCTTTCGACGGCTCCTGGGGCTATCAGGTTACGGGATATTTTGCCGCAACCTCAAGATACGGACTTCCCGAGGACTTAATGTATTTCATTGATAAATGCCATAAAAACAATATCGGCGTTATTCTTGACTGGGTTCCTGCCCACTTCCCCAAGGATGCGCACGGTCTTTATGAATTCGACGGCTCCTGCTGCTATGAATACGCCGACCTTAAGAAAGGCGAGCATAAGGAATGGGGAACAAGAGTTTTCGACTACTCAAAAAAAGAGGTTTGCTCCTTCCTTATCTCCTCGGCAATGTTCTGGGTTGATAAATTCCATTTCGACGGACTCAGAGTTGACGCAGTTGCTTCAATGCTCTATCTCGACTACGGAAGAAAGAACGGCGAATGGACCCCGAATAAAAACGGCGGACGTGAAAACCTTGAGGCTGTTGAATTTTTCCAGAAGCTCAACACCGCAATGTTCAAAGAGCATCAGGATGTTATGATGATTGCTGAGGAATCAACGGCGTGGCCGATGATAACAATGCCGCCCGATATCGGCGGACTCGGCTTCAACTTCAAGTGGAATATGGGCTGGATGAACGATATGCTTCGATACACCTCGATGGACCCGCTGTTCAGAAAGGGAAATCATAACTGCATAACCTTCTCGTTCTTCTATGCTTTCTCGGAGAATTTCATTCTTCCGATAAGCCATGACGAGGTTGTTCACGGCAAAGCAAGTCTGCTCAATAAAATGCCCGGCGACTATGATATGAAGTTTGAGGGAATGCGCCTCTTCCTTGCATATATGATGGCTCACCCGGGTAAAAAGCTTCTCTTTATGGGCAGCGAATTCGGTCAGTTCATTGAATGGAACTATAAGCAGGGACTTGACTGGCTTCTTCTGGATTATGATAAACACAGAAAGCTTCAGACCTTCACTAAGGAATTAAACAATTTCTATAAAGAACACAGCGAGCTTTGGGAGATTGATTATTCCTGGGACGGCTTTAACTGGATTTCAAGTGAGGATAACTGCAACAGCGTTATTGCTTTCAGAAGAATCAACAAGGAAGGCGAAGAGATTATTGCAGTTTTCAACTGGACACCGAATGGCTTTGAGAGCTATAAAATCGGCGTTCCCGAAAAAGGAACATACAAGGTTGTTCTTGATACCGCACTTCAGAAATACGGCGGAGATAAGCCAAGACTTGTTGGAACATACAAGTCGAAGGCAGAGCCGATACACGGCTTTGATAACCATATTGACATTAAGCTGCACGGGCTTTCGGCAGTTTATTTAAAAAAGCAAAAAGATAAGAAATAATTCAAGGAGGAATTAAGCATATGAAACACAAATCCGATGTTGTTGCAATGCTGCTTGCAGGAGGCCAGGGCAGCCGTCTCGGCGTTTTAACAAAAAGCATTGCAAAACCCGCTGTTCCGTATGGAGGAAACTACAGAATTATCGACTTCCCCCTCTCAAACTGCGTAAACAGCGGCATCTATACTGTTGGCGTTTTAACCCAGTATCAGCCACTTGTTCTCAACGATTACCTCGGCAACGGACAGCCCTGGGATCTCGACAGAATCAACGGCGGCGTTCACGTTCTTTCACCGTATGAGGCAATCGGCGGAGCGGAGTGGTATAAGGGAACTGCAAACGCTATTTATCAAAACATAACCTTCATTGAGAAATATGACCCCAAATATGTTGTTATACTTTCGGGCGACCATATCTATAAAATGAATTATGCAAAGATGATTGACTTCCACAAGAAGAACAATGCGGACTGCACAATTGCTGTTCTTGAGGTTCCGTGGGAGGAGGCAAGCCGTTTCGGTATTCTTGCAACCGATGAGAACGACAAGATTTATGAATTTGCAGAGAAACCCGCTCAGCCGAAATCAAACAAGGCTTCAATGGGCGTTTACGTTTTCTCATGGGACAAGCTTCGCAAATATCTCATTGAGGATGAGGCTAACCCCGATTCATCAAACGACTTCGGTAAAAACATTATCCCGACAATGCTTGCAGACAATCAGAGAATGTTCGCATTCCCGTTCAAGGGCTATTGGAAGGATGTTGGAACAATTGATTCCCTCTGGGAAGCAAACCTTGATATCATCAATCCCAATGTTGACCTTGATTTAAGCGACAAGACCTGGAAGATTTACAGCCGCAATCCAATGTCGCCTCCCCACTATATCG
>CAMYWU010000098.1 GCA_947302895.1 uncultured Clostridia bacterium
GGACTCATCCTCTTACTCGCCCTCTTCACACGAATAGAAGGTTATATGTCTGTATTCAAGCCCTTTGAAGAAATACTGATTATCATCATCGCCGATTTTTATGCTTGAAATGGTTTCATTATTTATATTATTAAGGCGTGAAATGAAGGTTTCTTCCGTTGTCTGAGCAATATTCTGAACAACATTTCCGCTTTCATCGGTTACATATGCCTTAAAGCTGTTTGAAGTAAATTCCGCAATATAATGATAGTTAACGCCAACCGAAAGATTGCCGTTATTTGCACATAAAGAGGTTGCCTGCGACTGAGTTCCTGCATTATGCCCGTCGTTTTCCCAGGAATAGCAAACGCCGTTTGCATTCTGGGCAAAATAGCAGAATGCGGCATTCTTTTCGGCAGGCTTGCTGAGATTATCCGTATAAACAAACATCTTGATAAATGAAAACTCATCGCTGTTGTAGTATTCGGCGCTTTCGGCGGTTTTGAATCTGAAACCTAAATCGAGCTTCCACCTTGAGCTTCCCGTTATCGGAACGGAGCCGCCCGAATAATCAGAAAGATACATATATCCGTCGGGGATATAAACAGCGCCGTCCTCGGAATTTGAAGCGCTGCCGTTTGCTGTATACACACCCGTTGACCAGGTCATAGCACTTCCCATACCGTTATACAGCTCAGCCTCAGCCATAGCGCCGTTTGTAACAGCCTCGCACTGAGTGGGATTGACCTTACCGGGCATGATGGAGGAACAGCCTCGCACTGAGTGAAATCAGAGGAGGCAATCGGGCTCCATAAGGTTGGCGCAGGAATTTCCTCGCCCGAATAGAAGGTTATATTTCTGTATTCAAGCCCTTTGAAGAAATACTGATTATCGTCATCCCCTATTTTAAGGGCTGAAATTGTTTCATTTTTAATATTGTTTAAGCGGCTTATAAAGGTTTCATCCTCGGTTTCGGCAATTGTCTGAACAATAACGCCGTCCTCATCCCTGATATAAGCCTTGAAGCTGCTGCCCGTAAATTCGGCAATATAGTGGTAGTTCACCCCTGCATAGAGATTTCCGTTGTCGGCTGTTATCGAGGTTTTCTGCGACTGAGTTCCTGCGTTATGACCGTCATCCTCCCAGGAGTAGCAAACGCCGTTTGCATTCTGGGCAAAATAGCAGTATGACGCATTCTTTTCAGCAGGATTGCTGAGATTATCCTTATAAACATACATTTTCAAAAATGAATATTCATCGCTGTTATAATAAGCGTCAGCAGCACTTTCGCTGTTTTTGAACCTGAAGCCGAAATCAATTTTCCATTTTGAAGAACCGCTTATCGGAACAGAGCCTCCCTTATAACCCGAAATATACATATATCCGTCGGGAACATAAACAGCACCGTCTGAAACAGAGGGATTGCCCGTCCAGTCAAAAACATGCCAGTTCACCGTATTACCTTTACCCCTGTAGGTTGACGGAGTAAAGCTCCAGTCATTATAAACACTTTCAACACTTGAAAAATCCGAGGAAGCAACAGCATTCCATTTAACCGAAGCCGCAGCTGAAAAAGGCATTGCCGAAAGAACGGAAAATGCCATAATCATTGCCAGAACTACTGCAAGAATTCTTTTTGAATACCTTTTCATTTTTCACCCTCCGTTTTCAAGAAGTGTAAACTTTCCTAAATTAAATATATTAGATTTTTAATAAATAGTCAATAAGAAAAATGACCATCGGCAGAGCCGATGGTCGAAGTCTTATTCAAATGCCGCTTCACTTGCCACAGCATATCTGTAAATAGCTTTTGCAAGAGCTTTCAGATTTTCATCATCACTGTTTGTTAAAACACTGTAGAGATAAGCATAGCCGTTATAGGTAAGCGAGGTTGTTCCAACATCAATTGTGAAATACTTACCAAATTCGCTTGCCTTAAGTCCCGTTACTCTTACGCAATTACCCTGAGAGGTTTTAACCATTTCTGCATCTAAATCGGGATCATTAATTGAAACCGTTGTTAATGCTGCCCAAACCTCGTTTTCTTCATCCACATAAAAGCGGAATTCGGGATTCATAAGCGCAAGATAAGTAACACCTGCTATCTGAATATCTTTTCCCGAAGCACCCTTTCCTACGGAATAAGCAATATCGGTAATCTTGCTTTGAAGATATGCAGTTTCATCTGCGCTGAGTTCTGCTCCGTATGCATCCGAAACAGGAACAGTATAATTATCACCCGCATTAACAGCATTATGAATCTCGGCATATCCGAAATAAATATTAGCTGCCTGACCGTAATCGAGAAGGGCTTTTGCAAGATTTACATATTTTTCTTCATATGACTCAGCATTATTGATTATGGTCTCGCAGTAGTCAGCGATTGAGGTTTTTATCGGCTCATCCGTTTTAAGGTTGCCGTCCTTATCATAAACGTTGATTATGTATTCCTCGGCAATCTGTGCAGGAGCAGCGCAGAGGGTGAATTTTCTGTCGCCGTCGGTAAAGCCGCCGGAAACCTTATCCATATCTTCAGCGCTCAATGTTTGAGTTATTCTCTGAGCGTTCTTATCGTTGGTTGTAACAAGATACGAATATTCAATGTAGCCGTCATCCGCATTATAATATTCCAAATCAACATAGAAATTAACGTTTATCTGCTCTTTTACAGTAAGGTTGTAACCGTTTGAAGGTCCTATGTATTCAGGCTCTTTATATGCGTTGAAATCGCTGACAATGCTTGCAATTTCATCAGCTGCGCCCGAAACGGTTATGTTATTTGAATAATCGTAAACCGCCGATGAAGCATCAAAGAGCTTAACTCTGTTAAGAGCTGCGTAGTAATTTGCCAAAGACTGTGAAGTGTACAAATCTTCATTTGCAGTTATTTCAGCATATTTTGCCTGGAAATCGCTGCTGTTGATTTCATCAATAACAGCTTCAAGAGAAGCATAGCCGATATCCTGAGAAACGCTCTGCTTTGAAATGTTGCTTACAAGAGTATCCTTATTGATATATCCCGAATCCTTGATATCGGGCTGAGCAATAGTCAGCTTTTCAATAGTATTCTTGCCGTAGTAGGTATCTCTCCATACTCCGAGTGCAAGGAAATTAAACTTGCTCTTTGAAAGGTTGTTATCCTGCTTGAAGCCGATAAGCTTGCCATCCTGATAAACGCTTATTGTTTTTGTGCTGTATCTGAAATAGATTCTATAGGTATGTTCGCCTTGAGTAACAGCATTCTTTGCACCTGCGCGGATATCCTCGGTTGAACCTCCGCCGCGGTACTCCATTGAACCGTCATTCTTAAGACGGATGAGATCGTTGAATGCCGATTCATTACCCGATGCATTCGCAGAGCCTATTGCAAAAGCACCTGCCTGAGCATCGTTATATCTTTCATTCGTTATCATCGTAAAGCGAATATCGATATCCTTTTCGTCTTCAAGCTTATTTGCAATATTTTCGATATAAACATATCCGTCGCCCGTTCTGAGACCGTATGAGCCGTCGTAGTAATAAGCGTTATCGCCCCAGTAAACGAGCGTCATTTCTGCATCGCCATATGTTGCCTGCATAGGATATGTGATACTAGGTGTATGTCCGAAATCCCATTCAAGCTTTTTATTCTGAAGCTCGGTTGCATCGTAGTAATTAACGGGCATACCGTTTATATTAACTCTGCCAACGCCCTCCATCGAAGGACTCACCTGATTAAGCAAATCAATACCGCCAACATTGCGGTTAAAGGTTATTTCATCAACGCAGGTTTCTCTGTGGTGGCCAACATTGCCGCCGATTGAAAGCGGAGTATAAAAACGGTGGTATGCGATAAAGCATTTATCCGTTTCGGGAATATAGATAACGCTCTGATGTCCCGTTGCGAGAATGCCTTTTGCTGTATCCTTTTCAACAAGAACGCCCCTATAGGTTATTGCTCCTGTAAGGCTTGTTGAGGTTCCGTAGTGAACGCTGTAGTTTTCGCTTCCGGTATCGTCGCAGGACCAATGCCAGTAATAAACGCCGTTTCGCTTGAATACTGCAATGCTCTCTCTGAATCCTTCGAGACCTTCAAGTTTTCTTAATGTTGAAGTTTTAACTGTGAGCATATCGGAATTAAGCTCTGCAATTGCAGCGTTGCCGTTTCCGAAAAGGAGATACGAGGTATCGCCTTCGGTGTAAACCGCAGGGTCGATAACCTGACCTTCGTAGCCGATATTCGCATCGGATACCATCTTGGGGTATAAAATAGGACTATCGCTTGCGGTATACGGTCCTGCGGGTGAGGAAGCATAGGCAACGCCGATTGCCATACCCTCACCGTAAATGCTTTCGTATTCGGAAAGAATTCTTCCGCAGAAATAGAAATAGTATTTATCGCCCTTCTTCTCGATTGCGGGAGCCCATGCGTTTCCGTTTGACCATTTGCAGGAAGCAATCTGAACGCCCTTATCGTTAAATCCGGGGTTCTTATCCTTGTTATCAAGAATAACGCCTTCATCAGTCCATGTTTCCATATCCTCTGAGGAGAATGCGTGGAACTGAGTTCCGCCCCAACCTGCAACACCGTCGGTAGTAGGATAAATCCAGAACTTGCCGTCGAATACATCGATATCGGGGTCGGCATACATACCGGGCAAAACAGGGTTATTTGCAATCTGTGCAGCTTTCAAGGTATATGTTTCCTCTGCACTGCCGTGAACAATACGAACGCTTCTGTCGCTCGTTAAATCAAGATTTGAGCCATTGGTAAACGCCGCATTATCAACATAAATAGTGCAGTCATCATTAAGTGATATAAAGTTTACGGGAACTGCTTCAGGATTCTGACGGCGCTGAATAATTGAAGTTATTTCGCCGTTACCCCTGTTGATTGAAGTACTAACCATAGTATGGTTATCTGTTCCCGAAACGCCGTCGAGATTGCTGACAACCTCGCCAACATTAACACTCAGAAGAAGCGGAAGATGTGCCTTTGCCGTATTCTGAATTGCCTGCGGGGAAAGCACCGTATCATACACCTCAAAGTTATCAAATAAGCCGTTGAAATATCCGTCGCCGTCATAGAAGGATTTTCCGAAATATGCAAGAAGATTATCTCCAAGCTCGGAAACCTTAAGTGCGTCGTTATTAGTTGCTTTAAGAGTTCCGTTAACATAGATCTGACATTTTCCGTTATCAAAAACAAGCGCAATTGCCATCCAGCTGTCGGTTGCGTCAAAGCTTGTTTTAACCTCGTTCTCATTGGTATAGGAATTAACGGTTATTGCGTTTCTTATTTCCGAGCCGCGAACTCTGAAAAAGTCATATTTTTCATTATTCTGACCGAAGGCAAAGGTAAAGAAATTTCCGCTGTTGGTATTCGGTTTGATATCAAAAAGGATTGTCATTTCATCCTTATTATCAAAGAAGCCCTGAGGAATTTCGGCATAGGTTCCGCTTGTTCCGTCAAGGGAAAGAACCTTGCTGCCGTGTTCGCTGTTGCTTACAGTTGAAGCATTACCGTATAAGGTTGGAAGGGTTGTTCCGTCCTCAAAGGTATATCTTAAAACAGCCATTGCCTCGGGAATATTAGCCTGGGCAGTTGCGGCAATTTCAGAATCAGTTAAAGCGCTGTCGTATACCTCAAAATTATCAAAACAGCCGTGGAAAAATCCGTCGCCGTCATAGAGCGATTTTCCGAAATAGGAATACAGATTGTTTCCCAAATCAGAAACTTTAATGGTTGTATCCGTATTTTCTTTAACCTTCACGCCGTCAACATAGAGCTTCATCGTATAGTTATCATAAACAAGAGCAATATTCATCCAGCCGTTATAATTTGCTCTGTTATAATCAACGCCGTGCTCATTCTGCCAGGAGTTAGTTGTTAAGCAGTTATAGAAGTTTTTATTATCATCGCTGTTTCTCATTCTGAAGAACGAATATTTATTGTTATCCGCACCGAAACAGAAGGTAAAGAAATTACCCCACTGGTCATTCGGAAGAACGTCGAACTGAATAGTCATAACATCCCTGCCGTCAAAAAATCCCTGCGTGATTTCGGCATATGTTCCGCTCGTTCCGTCGAGAGAAAGAACATTGCCCTTCTTGTCGTGGTCATA
>CAMYWU010000099.1 GCA_947302895.1 uncultured Clostridia bacterium
GTCGGGCTTGCCCTGACCCAGACGGACACGTTCGATCATGCCGAATTTCTCCAGCTCGCGCAGGAGTTTTCCGGCTTTGTGGACACCGAAGCCGAACCGTTCAGAAATTTCGGCAAGCGGGTACTGGATGTAGATGTGGTTCTGCTCGTCGCGCCATTCATTCTTGGCGGACAGCCCGGTGCGGTCGAGCAGGAAGGCAAAGAGCAGCTTCGCGTCGATGGAAAGCGACTTGTATGCGGCAGCCGTGAACAGCAGGATCGGCAAGCGGACAAACGCAAAGTTCATTTCCTTGCAGCGGTTGGCATCCATATAATCAAACATAACGATCTCCTTTCGGGTATAAAAATAGCAGCCTGTAAAGGCTGCTGGCGGATAACATAACATCATGGTAATATTTGGATTTTGGAACCCCTCTGTAAAGATCAGCCCATTTTCACCGCGGGTGAAATTTTTGTTCCGGGATCTCGTGCAACATTTTCGTGCAACATTTTATGAAATTGCGTTGCACGAGGGCAGTTTGAGGGGTAATTTTTGCAGTTGGAACTGCATACCGGATAAACGAAAAACGGCTGTACATAGCGATTATCGCCACATACAGCCGTTTTTGAAAAAGTCGAGGTGACAGGATTCGAACCTGCGGCCCCTACGTCCCGAACGTAGTGCTCTACCAAACTGAGCCACACCTCGATTTATGTGCTTACCTATTATTGCACAAAATTGCCCTGCGGTCAAGGGAAATTTTAATTTTATTTATTGACTTATTTTATTTATTCTATTAAACTGTTTTCAGGTGATATTTATGTATAAACGCAAAGAAAAAATAATCATTATTGCTCTTATTGTTGCAATAATTGCCGTTGGCGGTGCGCTCGGTATTTCAGTATACAGGGAAAAGGCTGCGCAAAGCAATCCAGAAACAACTGCTGCCGCTGAACAAACAACTTCAATTTCGGGCGCAGAGGTTGACGAAATATTGAAGCAACAGATGATGTATGTAAGCGGAATTCAGTATTTTTATCAGGCAACCTCGCCAAATTTTAAGCACGATGCAATGGGCGCAACGGTTTTCAACAACTCCGATGTCAGCGCAAAGAGCTTTGTTGTTGCGTTCTGCGCTTTTGATGCCGAGGGCAAGCCGATTAAAATAGTTCAGCCCGATGAACAGGGCGAGGGCGGATATCTGAGAACGATAACATACGATTATACAAAGGCTCAGGGAAGCAAAGCCGCTCTTGAACCAAAGGAAACCTGCGAGGATGTTCTTATGTATGTTAAAAACGAGCCCCAGATTGTTACGGTTAAGGCTTGCGTTAAATCATATATAAGCACAAATGATATAACCTGGGAAAATCCATACTACCAAACATTTTTGCAGATTTATTCGGGCAGGGAATTAAAACAATAACAAACAGAATATCAGGGATATTATCTTATAAAACAAGGGTTAAGGCTTCTGCCTTAACCCTTGTTTGTTTATTGTTAAATTGTAAATCCCTGATTTAATCATCGTCATCGGAGGAAAGCTTGAGAACGGCAAGGAAGGCTTCCTGAGGAACCTCAACACTGCCGAACTGGCGCATTCTCTTTTTACCCTCTTTCTGCTTTTCAAGCAGCTTTTTCTTTCGGGTTACGTCGCCGCCATAGCATTTTGCAAGAACGTCCTTTCGAAGCGCCTTAACAGTTTCTCTTGCAATAACCTTGCCTCCGATTGCAACCTGAATAGGTATTTCAAAGAGGTGGCGTGGAATATGCTTTTTGAGCTGTTCGGCAATCTTTCTTGCACGGGTATATGCCTTTTCCCTGTGAATAATAAACGAAAGCGCATCAATAACATCGCCGTTAAGCATAACATCAACCTTAACAAGCTCGCTCTTTCTGTAATCCTTAAGCTCATAATCAAAGGAAGCGTAGCCCCTTGTTCGTGATTTAAGCGCATCAAAGAAATCATAAATAATCTCATTGAGCGGAAGCTCATAATGAATATCAACTCTTTCGGGAGTTATATAATTCATTGTTTTGAATATACCCCTCTTTTCCTGGCACATATCCATAACCGTTCCGACAAATTCGCTCGGAACATAGATATGAGCGTCGGCAAAGGGCTCCTCGCAATAATCGATAAGCGCAGGGTCGGGATAATTGGTTGGGTTATCAATCTCAACCATTGAGCCATCGGTTAAATGAATTTTATAAACAACACTCGGAACTGTTGCAATCAAGTCAAGATTGTATTCCCTATCGAGCCTCTCCTGAATTATTTCAAGATGCAAAAGTCCTAAGAATCCGCATCTGAAACCAAAGCCGAGAGCTCCCGAGGTTTCGGGCTCATAGGAGAGCGAAGCATCGTTTAGCTGCAGCTTCTCAAGCGCATCCCTGAGCGCTTCATAATCGGCGCCGTCCGCAGGATATATTCCGCAGAAAACCATCGGGTTAACCTTGCGATATCCAGGAAGGGGCTCGCTTGCAGGATTGGCTGCGGTTGTTATTGTATCGCCAACATGGGCATCGCCAACCGTTTTAATTGAGGCGGTTATATAGCCAACCTCGCCCGCAGTAAGCTCAGCAGCCTTTTCCATTGAGGTTGCACGCATATAGCCAACCTCAACAACATTGAACTGCGCTCCCGTTGACATAATTCTCATAGTGTCGCCCGCTTTGATTTTTCCCTCTTTTATGCGGACATAAACAATAACGCCACGGTATGAATCATAAACCGAATCAAAAATGAGGGCTTTAAGCGGTTTATCATCATCGCCCTCTGGGGGTGCGATTTCTTTAACGATATATTCTAAAACCTCTTCAACATTCTCGCCTGTTTTTGCGCTGATACGTGGCGCTTCCATACAAGGAATGCCGATAACCTCCTCAACCTCCTCGGCAGCTCTGTCGGGGTCTGCGGCAGGAAGGTCTATCTTGTTTATTACGGGAAGAATATCAAGATTATGGTCGAGCGCAAGATAAGTGTTTGCAAGAGTTTGCGCCTCAACGCCCTGTGAAGCGTCAACAATCAGTATTGCGCCCTCGCAAGCTGCAAGCGAACGTGAAACCTCATAGTTGAAGTCAACATGACCTGGGGTATCAATTAAATTGAATATATAATCCTCGCCGTCCTTAGCCTTATAGTTAAGCTTAACGGCGTGGGCTTTAATCGTTATTCCTCGTTCTCTTTCAAGGTCCATATCATCAAGAATCTGCTCCTGCATATCACGCTCGGCAACAGAGCTTGTAAGCTCTAAAAGGCGGTCTGCAAGAGTTGATTTTCCATGGTCGATATGGGCAATTATTGAGAAATTTCTTATGTTTTCTTTTTTAACAGACAAGTTTTTATCCTCGGTTTTCTTTTAGGCAGAGTAAGATGAATCCGAAACCGGTTTAAAATGGCAGGTTTGTCTTATCTCTGCGTTAAAAATACTCGGAATACTGGGGTATTCCTGTGTTTTTTGCCTTGACCTAAGCCAAATCATCTCATTTTAAACTGCATAGCACCTAAATTGCTTGTAGTTAAGATGAAATTTGGTGTTTGAGGTCGCAGCAGGACTGGCGTCCTGCAAGAACGAAAATTCCAAAGTTCGCTTAAGGACTGCGATTTAGGCGATTTGGATTCGTCTTTCTCTGCCTATTTATTTCCTTTACCGATTTAAGCTCGGCAGCAGTTTTTTTGAAATTGAATAATCTTCTGAAAAAGCGGTGAACAAGCATAAACAAAAGCAAAAACGGCTTTGTTTTGAGAATGGGATAATTATATTCCATTTCCTCCTTCGGCGGGAAAAGGCGGCGCAAAAAATATTTGCCTTTAAGGGCTGAATACTGCTGTAAAACCTTGCCCTCCTCATCGCCGAAAATTCCGAACTGCGTATAGTTTCTGAGAAGCTTTTGCTCATCTTCTGAAAGCTCTTTTCCTTCAAAAAGCTTAAATGCAAGCTCCCTTGTTTGCTTTTCATAATCAGTTAAGCCATACTTTTGAAGCTCAGCGTTTATATATTCAAAATCCAGATTGTTTTCCTTTTGCAAAAACAAATAATTATCAACAAGAAATCTAATGCCGCAGCAGAATTTTATATAGTGCTTATACATATGGCAAACGCTGAAAATATATACATCCTCTTTTCCCATATGATAGAGGTATTCGTTTTCCTCATCCTGCTTTGCGTTCTTCCAAACATCATCAAATCGGGGCGAAAAATCGCCGTTTTCATCAAAAAGACTTCGGTGAAGTTCAAAGGTATAGAAGGGCTTTTTGAAGAAATCATCGCTGTTTTGCGTTGTGTCGTACGCATTATACGAAAGCTCAGCCATAATTTCTGCTGCCTGAGTGCGCTTTGTTTCATCGATTAAAATATCGTTATCGCTCATCTGGCGCATTGATTCCTTTGGATAATAATCCTTGAAAACCAAGCCCTTGAGCGGCATAAAGCATATCTTTTTTTCGCTAAGCTTTGAAAAAACAGCTTTTCTTTCGGCGCCAAGAGCAATCATTCTGTTTAGCTCGGAAAGGGTTTGATTTCTGAAAAGCGCCTTTGCCTCATCGCAAACAAAATCGAGCCCCTGAAGCTTTTCATTGATTAAACAATATATTTCCTGCTGCTTTGCAAGCTCAAAAAGAGCGCAAAAATCAACGCCCTCGGCTTTCTTGGGTTCTTCATCGTGAAGAGCGCAGAAAACGAGATGCAAAAGATATTCAGTTTCGCTCTTTTTCTGATTAAGCATACTACTCCAAAATATCAAGCGCCTTAAGCTGCTCTAAAATCTCCTTGACATCCGCTCTTGCGGTTGCCTCATCAACCTCATATTTTTCAAGAATTGCACAAACAATGCTATCCTCACTCTGCTCCGTTTTAAGAAGCTGAAAAATATATGAGGCTGTACCATTGTTTTTAATAATGCCGTTGAATTTTTTCGACAGCTCACCCGTTGCAATCGCAAAATCATTGCCGTCTATGCTGCCGAGAACAATTTCTTCTTTAAGTTTCATATATAATCTCCAAACCTGTTTGCCTCCCTTAAGGATGTTAAGTTTGCATTACTTCGCTCACTTTGTGAACTTCACTTCGCAGAAACTTCACTCACTCTGTGAACTTCACTTGCCATTGGCAAACTTAGTTGCTAATATGCTTGTTTTTCTTTAAATTGCTTTTAGCAGTATTTATCGACTTTGAAAGCATCTTGTGAATAACTCCACTCTCTTGCAAAAGCTCTTTTGAAACGTCGTGTGTTATTGCTCCGGATCCCGCAAGCATATCAATCCAATATTCCGTTTCAATGCATTCTTTCAGCGCAATATGGAATTTGTTTATAAAATCTGCTTTGCTGGAGGCATAGTTCGCTTCATTAACATTTGCTCCAATTGAAGTAGCACTTCTGATAATTTGATTAACCAGAATTCCTCTTCCTTTTCTTGTATCTATTTCGTCGCATACACTAATAACATGTAATGCAAATGTTTTTGTTCTCTCTCTAAGTTCTGAATCCTTCATAAAAACACCTTGTTTTGTTGTGAAGTTTTTGCTGTGCAAAAGTGAAGTTGTTAATAAATTCACAGTGAAGTTTTGTCTTTTATCAGACAAAGTGAAGTTAAGTTTGCATTACTTCGCTCACTCTGTGAACTTCACTTCGCAGAAACTTCACTCACTCTGTGAACTTCACTTCGCAGAAACTTCACTCACTTTGTGAACTTCACTTCGCAGAAACTTCACTCACTCTGTGAACTTCACTTGCCATTGGCAAACTTAGTTGCGGCAAAGCCGCTTAATATTTCTCTGCAATCTTCCTTGCAACATATATTCCGCTTGCAGAAGCGTGGGAAAGCGAATGAGTAACGCCCGAACCGTCGCCGATAATATAGAGTCCCTTATGAGCGGTTTCAAGATTTTCATCCATTTCAACCTCCATATTATAGAACTTAACCTCAACGCCGTATAAAAGTGTGTCGGGGTTTGCGGTTCCCGGTGCAATCTTATCAAGCGCATATATCATTTCCATAATTCCGTCGAGTATTCTCTTGGGAAGAACAAGGGATAAATCGCCGGGGGTTGCCTTAAGTGTTGGCTCAACAATTCCCTCTTCGATTCTTGCAGGTG
>CAMYWU010000100.1 GCA_947302895.1 uncultured Clostridia bacterium
CCAAAGGCGGTGTGTCCCCCCTGTAACATTTTGACTCCCCGACAAATCACAATTTATTTTAATTAACTGTTGGAATATTCTTTCATTTGTGTTATACTGTTATGCGAAAAATGATAAATAAGCATTTGAGGAGCTAATAATGTTAAGTGATATAGAAATTGCTCAGCAGGCAAAAATGAAAAAAATCGGCGAAATTGCCGAGCAAATCGGAATATCAACAGAGGATATAGAGCCCTACGGTCATTATAAGGCGAAGCTTTCCGAAAGCGTTTTTGAAAAGCTTAAGGATAAAAAGGACGGTAAGCTCATTCTTGTAACAGCAGTTAACCCGACACCCGCAGGTGAGGGCAAAACAACTATTTCAATCGGTCTTGGTCAGGCGATGAACAAAATCGGCAAAAACGCTGTTATTGCGCTTCGTGAGCCCTCGCTCGGTCCTGTTTTCGGAATTAAGGGCGGTGCAGCAGGCGGCGGATATTCCCAGGTTGTTCCAATGGAGGATATCAACCTTCATTTCACAGGGGATATGCACGCAATAACATCTGCAAACAATCTTATGTGCGCAATGCTGGATAATCATATTCAGCAGGGCAATGAGCAGAATATCGACCAAAGACAGATTCTTGTTAAGCGCTGTCTTGATATGAACGACCGTGCGCTCAGAAATATCGTATGCTCGCTTGGCGGCAAGCTTAACGGTATTCCGAGAGAGGATCATTTCTGCATAACAGTTGCAAGCGAGGTTATGGCAATTCTCTGTCTTGCAGCAGATATATTTGATTTAAAGAGAAGACTTGGCAACATCCTTGTTGGCTACAGATACGACGGCTCACCCGTATACTGCCGTGATATCAAGGCTGAGGGCGCAATGACTGTTCTTTTAAAGGACGCTATCAAGCCGAACCTTGTTCAGACTCTTGAAAATACTCCCGTGCTCATCCACGGCGGTCCGTTTGCAAATATTGCCCACGGCTGCAACTCGGTTCGTGCAACAAAAATTGCGCTTAAGCTCGGCGATTATGCAATAACAGAGGCAGGTTTCGGCTCAGACCTCGGCGCTGAAAAGTTTATGGATATCAAGTGCCGCTATGCAGGGCTCACTCCCTCATGCGTTGTTCTTGTTTCAACCGTTCGCTCAATGAAGTATAACGGCGGTGTTCCGAAAACAGAGCTTGCAAAGGAAAACCTTGAAGCGCTTGAAAAGGGCAGCGTAAATCTTGAAGCGCATATTGATAATCTTAAGAATTTCGGCGTAAACGTTGTTGTTGCAATCAACCATTTCTATGCCGATACCGAAAAAGAAATTGAATTTGTTAAAAACGTATGCGCTAAAAAGGGCGTTCCCTGCGCTGTTGCAAAATCCTTTGCCGAGGGCGGCGAAGGCGGCAGAGAGCTTGCTCAGTTAGTTGTTGAGGAATGCGAAAAGGAGAATAATTTCCATCAGCTTTATCCGCTTGAAATGGATGTTTATGATAAGATTAAGCTTATTGCAAAAGAGGTTTACGGTGCAGCAGGAGTTCATTTCCCGAAGGCAACAAGAGAAAAAATTGATGCTTTTGTTAAACTCGGAGCGGATAAGCTTCCTGTTTGTATTGCAAAAACTCAGTATAGCTTAATCGACCGTCCAACTGAGCTTGGAAGACCTGAGGGAATTAAAATAACTATAACCGACGCCAATCTTTCAAACGGCGCAGGCTTCCTTGTTTGTCTTGCAGGCGGAGTTATGACTATGCCCGGACTTTCAAAAGCGCCTGCGGCATATAATATTGATATTGATGAAAACGGCAACACCGTTGGTCTTTTCTGATGAGAGTTTTTGAAACAAAGAGTATTGAACAAACAAGAAAAAGAGCTGCCGAGCTTGCAAAGGAGCTGAAAAAGGGAAGCGTTATCGGCTTCCTCGGCGATTTGGGAGCGGGTAAAACTGCATTCACAGGCGGCTTTGTTGAGGGGCTTGGAATTGATGCGGATGTAAGTTCGCCAACCTTTGCAATCTGCAATGATTATATCGGAAGCGAAAACAGAGTTCTCCACTATGATATGTACCGCATTGAAAGCTGGGAGGATTTATATTCAACGGGCTTTTTCGACAGTCTTGAAAGCGATGCATACATACTTGTTGAATGGAGCGAAAATGTTTTCGGTGCGCTTCCCGATGACGCTGTTATTATAAAAATAGAAAAGCTCGGCGAAAACGAGCGAAGATTTACCGTTATGAATAAAAACGAAGCGGAGCAATTAAGTTGATTTTAGCTATTGATTCCTCTGCAATAACCGCTTCGGCGGCGCTTACAGACGGAGAAAAAGTAATAAAAAGTGAATTTGTTAATGCAGGCTTAACCCATAGCGAAACCCTGCTTCCTATGATAAAAAGGGTTTTGAATAAAACTGATTCAGGCTTGCTTGATGCAATTGCAATAACCGCAGGTCCGGGCTCGTTCACAGGGGTCAGAATCGGCGTTGCAACTGCAAAGGGGCTTGCATTTAAAAATGCAATTCCCTGCATTAGCGTTTCAACTCTTGAAGCGATTGCGTATAATTTTATTGATGAAAACTGCATAGTTTGCGCCGTTATGGATGCAAGAAGAATGCAGTTTTATAACGCCTTGTTTGAGTTAAAAAATGGACAGTGCATAAGACTGTGCGAAGATAGGGCGATTGCAATCGAGGATTTGAAAGAGGATTTAAAACGCTTTGAAAAGGTTATTATCGCAGGCGACGGAGCAAGACTGTGTTTTGAAAACATAGGTCTTGAAAATGCCGTTCTTGCCGAGGATGATAAAATATATCAAAACGCTGTTTCTGTTGCAAGAGCGGCTGAAAACAAAGAAAAAATCCCTGCCGCTCAGCTGATGCCGATATATCTCAGGCAGTCGCAGGCGGAGCGGGAATTAAGTCTTAAAATGAAAAGTAAGGAGAAAACAGTATGATAGTTTTAGGTTCGGACCACGCAGGATATCCGCTCAAAGAGGAAATAAAGGTTTATCTTGAGGAAAACGGCATTGAATACTGTGATGTAGGCTGTTATTCTCCCGAGAGATACGATTATGCAAAGGCTGCTCAGAAGGCTTGCGAAAAGGTAGTAAGCGGTGAAGCAAAAAAGGCAATACTCTGCTGCGGTACGGGTATTGGAATTTCAATGGCTGCTAACAAGGTTAAGGGAATAAGAGCGGCTGCTGTAAGCGATTATTTCAGCGCAAAGTTTACAAGAATGCATAATGATGCAAACTGCCTCTGCCTCGGCGCAAGAGTTATCGGAGCAGGACTTGCGCTTGAATTGGTTGACGTTTTTCTTGAAACAGGCTTTGAGGGCGGTCGCCATCAGACAAGAGTTGACCAGATAACCGCAATTGAAAACGGCGAAAAGGTTTATTAATAAAAGTGTATAATCAGTGTCGTAAGTACGGTAAATAATAAGAAAAAACAAGAAGGCTGTTTTCAGCCTTCTTCATTTTTGAAAACTATTTGTTATAATTTAGCTGTTTTACGGACTAATATACGGAAAAGCTTTTCGCATTTTATGAAAGAGGGGGGTGTTGGCTATTCTTAAGGGGAAAAAGCAGTTTGATACTGAGTTTAATGAAGCATTTGAGCTATATGGCGACCATATATACAGATTTTGTCTGTCAAGGCTTAAATGCAATGAAGAATATGCCAAGGACTGTACGCAGGACACCTTCCTGATTTTTTATAAGCGTCTGAAAAACGGCGAGACTTTTGATAACCCACGGGCTTTTTTATACAGAACAGCAAATAATTTTGTTAAAAAGAAATATGAGGAAATTCAAAAGAATTTGTCAAATCAGACACCGTTGAGTGATGACTGCGCTTCACTTGCAGATACCGCAAAAAGCATTGAAAACAGTCTTGATTTCAAGTCCTTTCAGCAAAAGCTGAATGAAATTCTCAGCGATGAAGAGAAGGCTTTGTATACTAAGCGTTTTATTGAAATGAAAAGCATTGAAAGTATTTCAGAGGAGCTTGGTATTAACAAAAAATACTGTACAGTAAAAATATCAAGACTCAGACAAAAAATTCGTGCCGAGCTCGGCGAATACAGAATATGAAAGGAGCGGCTTATGGATATATATTTTGATGAAAGCATACTGAATAATATCTTTAATAACAGCGAAATGACTGATGAGCTTTGCGCTTGTATCAGTGCGGTTATTGATTCAGAGCTCGAAAAGAGCGACAGCGAAATCGATTTTGATTATATTGATGAGTGCAGTAATATGCTCCTTGATATTCAAAGCAAGGATATAAGCTACACCAAAATTCTGCCGATTCTCAACTCGGATAAGTTTATTGAAAGCACAAAAAAGCTGGCTAAGGGCGGCGTAATAAAATTTGCAAAAATCGGTATTGCTGCGGCAGTTGTTTTTACCTCGGTGCTTACTGCAAATGCTGCTGTAGGAAGCATAACGGGCAAAACCATTGTTGAGCATATTATCGGCAATGATAATAAAACTGTTGCTTTGGAAACGTTTACTACTCAGAGAGCAGGCGTTAAAAGAAGAAGCACGCCCGAAGTATCGGTCATTTCTGAGGCTGATAAGGATGAGACAATTGAAGTTTCATCCGTTGTATACGAGCCTGAAACAGAAAAATCAAGCGTTGTTTATGAAGAGGAGCCAACTACTCATACAACCACCGCTCATCACGACAGCGCTGAGGAATATGAAAAAAGGGAAACAACAACACAGGCGCCAACGGTTTTGGGGCTTGATGCTGTTATTATCCACAGTGTTTTTAAAACCGAATATATTATCGGAGAAGAATTTTCCTCAAACGGACTTTATCTTATTGCAAGCTACAGCGATTCAACGAGAAAAACAATAGATATTTCAGAATGTGATATAAGCGGTTTTGATTCATCTGCAGCAGGTTTGTGCAGAGTCAGTATAAGCTATAAGGGCAATGCTGCCATAATTGAAATTACCGTTAAAGAAAAGGAAACAACAACTCAGTCGGAAAATGAAGATGAAGAAAACATATAAGCTGATTTGCATAGTGCTTAGCATATTGTTTTTGCTGCCGATATCGGTTTATGGCAGTGAGCACGAGCATATTATGGTTGAGGATTTCAAGGCGCCGACCTGTACTCAGGAGGGCTACTATAACTATTACTGCAGTATTTGCGGTTATTCGCCCGAAGAAGCTGAGGTTCTGCCGAAAACAGACCACAGAGTTGAATGCTGGACAGCGGATAAATCCGCAAACTGCCTGAATTACGGCAGGGAGCACGGAAAATGCCTTGATTGCGGTGCGCTAATTTACAGGAGCATAGAGCCGAATAATATCCACAGGGCTAAAACAATATATGCCTATCCATCAACAGCACGCTCCGACGGTGAGGTTCTGATAAGATGTGAAATCTGCAACCAAATCCTTGAAAAAACGGTTATTTACCGCATTAAAATGATAAAGCTGAGCAAAGGCAGATATGAATATGATAAAAAGCCCCATAAGCCGAAGGTGAGAGCCTACGACAGAGCGGGAAATGAGATAAACAAAGATAGTTTTACCGTTAAATATGATAAGAATTCAAGGTCGGTCGGAACACATAAAGCTGTTATAGAGTTTTTCGGTATGTATAGTGCCGAGGCAGTGCTCAGCTACAGAATTGTTCCGAGAACGGTTTCAATAAAGAAGCTTAAAGCAAAAAAGGGAAGTGCCTTAATAAAGACTGAAAAGCTTCCAGAGGAAGCGCAGGGCTATCAGATATTCTATGGTCAGGATAAATCCTTCAATAAGCATAAATCAATAACGGTAAAGAGCAGAAAACAGCTTGAAAAGAATATAAAAAAGCTTAAGTCAAAGAAGAAGTATTATTTTAAGGTGAGAACCTTTTCAACTGTTAAAGATGAAAAATACTACTCTGAATGGTCGCCGGTAAAGAGCGTTACAATTAAGTAAAGGAGAGATAATATGAGCTCAAGGATAGTAAGAATATCTTCGTTTTTTATTGCATTGATAATGCTGCTGAGCTGTGCTGAGCTTCCCGCTTACGCCAAAGCAATAAAAGCTCCCGCCTCTGTTTCAGCTTCAAATAATATCAGCGGAGTAAAGT
>CAMYWU010000101.1 GCA_947302895.1 uncultured Clostridia bacterium
ACGAAGATATTTTTGTCCGCTTGCCTTCAGTTTAATTGCCTTTTTCATTTTATCCAATGAAGCTTTCAAATATTTCGGTAATGCTGTTTCATAATGATTGTTTGAATCAGCCGCTTGCATAATATCCTCCATTGAGCAGTTAAGCGCTCTTGATAATTGCAAAACTGTTTTTGCCTTACAGTTTTCAATAGAGCGTTTACCTGAACAAATATCAATAACTGTTGTTTTTGGTACACCGCTTATTTGCGATAAACGGTACATAGAAATGTTTTTATCATTTAACAAAGTTTGTAAACTCATATAATATCATCTCACTTTCTATTACTATTATATCGGTATACCGACCATTTGTCAATTGTGTTTATATTTTACTCAATACTACTATAAATATCTATAGTATCGTGCAATTATTAAACAAACTGTACTGATGAACGCTTGTCGAATGTGTGGATTGAAAATGTGTGAAACTGCCGATGAAATCTATGTATTTTATAAATCCGTTATGAACATCTCGACCACCGCAAGCAGACAGCAAGGCTGTCAGCTTTTTTTGCGGTGGCCGAGGCGACAGTTGAACATGCGGCAGGATTCGGAGAATTCGGCGTTTTACCGCCGAAGCTCGACAGAGAAACAGTCCGGGGGACTGTTTCGAGGAATCCTAGTTACCTTTGGCCGCAACCTCATCAAGTTAGCTGTTGATGGGAATTATAATTGAAGTCCTGTCTATTTACCAAAAAATTATACATTAAAATAATTAGAAAGGAGCCCGTTAGGACTCCTTTCTATATTAATATTACTCGCTTACAGTAAAACTATATTGTTTGCCTTGCATTCGCTGCGCATTTCATCGCTCCAGATTGAACACTGAACCTCGCCGATATGCGCTTTCTGAAGCAGAAGCATACAGAGTCTTGACTGACCAATACCGCCGCCGATTGTAAGGGGATAGGTTCCGTTTAAAATGTTTTTATGGAATTCAAATTCTTCTCTTTCAAGGCAGCCCTCGGCTTCAAGTTGGCTGTGAAGGCTTTCGGAGTCAACTCTGATACCCATTGAGCTGAGCTCAAAAGCGCATTCAAGAAGGTCGTTCCAAACAAGAATATCGCCGTTAAGCGCCCAATCATCGTAGTCGGGAGCTCTGCCGTCGTGCTTTTTTCCGCTTTTCAGCTTTCCGCCGATTTGCATTAAGAAAACGGTTTTATGCTCTTTAACGATTGCATCCTCTCTCTCCTTTGAGGAAAGGTTGGGGAACATATCCTCAAGCTCCTGAGTTGTTATGAAGAATACATCGTTCTTCATTTCAAAAGAAAGCTCGGGATACTGCTTTTTAACTGCTTCGTTTGATTCATATATTGCGCCAACAATCTTTTTAACAGTTGCCTTTAAGAAATCAATGTTGCGCTCCTCTTTGCTGATAACCTTGCACCAGTCCCACTGGTCAACAAACATTGAATGAAGGTTGTCGGTATCGTCATCACGGCGAATAGCGTTCATATCGGTATAAATGCCTTCGCCTGCCTTGTAGCCATAGCGATAAAGCGCCTGGCGCTTCCATTTTGCAAGGCTCTGAACAACCTCGGCTTCGCCCTCAACATTCTTCATTGTGAAGTGAACCTTTCTTTCAACGCCGTTGAGGTCGTCGTTTATACCGCTTGCCTTTGTTACGATGAGGGGGGCGGTTATTCTGTCGAGCTCAAGGGTTTTTGCAAAGGTGTTTTGAAATGTATCCTTAACTGTTTTGATTGCCTTTTGTGTTTGCCGCTGAGTTAGTGAGGATTGATATCCTTTGGGATAAATATTCATACTTTTTCCTCCTTTTATTCGAATAACTCTATAGAAATTATGAATTATGAATTATAAATTATGAATTGAGGGTGCTGCGCACAGCTATTATATAATCAGCCGTCTGCAAGACCAAACAACGCGCAACGCGCAACGCGAAACTCGCAACTTATCTTATGCTTCCAACCGTTCTGGGATAGAGAATAACGTCTCTGATATTCTGCATACCTGTGCAATACATAATAATTCTTTCAAAGCCGAGTCCGAAGCCCGAATGGGGAACTGAGCCGAATTTTCTTAAATCAAGATATGCATCGTAGTCCTCAAGACCCATGCCCTTATCCTGCATTGCTTTGATGAGCTTATCATAGTCTGCTTCTCTTTCGCTTCCGCCGATGATTTCGCCAACGCCGGGAACAAGAAGGTCGGTTGCAGCAACGGTTTTTCCGTCGGGGTTTTGCTTCATATAGAAGGACTTAATGTCCTTTGGATAGTTGATAAGGAAAACGGGCTTTTTATATACAACCTCGGTTATATATCTTTCATGCTCGCTCTGAAGGTCGCAGCCCCATTCAACGGGGAATTCAAACTTAACGTCTGCCTTCTGGAGAATATCAATTGCATCTGTGTAATCAACAACTGCAAAATCGTTGTTTACAACCGAAAGAAGCTTTTCGGTTAAGCCCTTTTCAAAACGGTTCTCGAAGAATTTGAGCTCCTCGGGGCATTTTTCCATATAGTCGCGAACAACGTATTTAATCATATCCTCTGCGATTTCGATTAAATCGGGAAGCTCGCAGAATGCAATTTCGGGCTCAATGTGCCAGAATTCTGCAACGTGGCGCTGAGTGTTTGATTTCTCGGCTCTGAACGAAGGACCGAAGGTGTAAATCTTGCCAAGTCCCATTGCAGCGATTTCGCCTTCAAGCTGACCCGATACGGAAAGGCTTGTTTTTCTTCCGAAGAAATCATCTGCATAATAGTCCTCAGCAGTTTCATAATCCTTGCTGAAGCCGATTGTTGTTACCTGGAACATTTCGCCTGCGCCTTCAGCATCCGAGCCTGTGATAAGAGGGGCGTTGATATAAACATAGCCTCTCTCCTGGAAGAAGCGGTGAATGGCAGCCGCCATAACCGAGCGAACACGGAAAACAGCATTGAAGGTGTTTGTGCGAACTCTTATATGGGGCATTTCACGAAGGGTTTCAAGCTTCTGGAATTTCTTTTGAAGCGGATAATCGCCGGGGCATTTGCCAAGAACGGTTATCTCCGCTGCATCAACCTCGTTTGTGTTGTTTCTTTCGTTTTTAACAACGCTTCCGATAACCTTGAGCGAAGCGCCAAGCTTTGTTGCTTCGGGGTCAACATCGGTAAGCTTTGCCTTATCAATAACAATCTGAAGATGATTTAAGCTGCTTCCGTCGTTGAGCTCAAGGAATGCAACATTCTTGCTGTCTCGTGAAGTGCGAACCCATCCGCAAACCGTAACCTCTTTGCCGATGAAATCATCTTTTTCAATAATGTCTTTAATGTCTGTGTGCTTCATTGTTTTTCCTCCTTAGAAAATTGTTTGAACGCAGCGAGTAACATGTTTGCCTTCCCCTTGGGGGGAAGGTGGCTGCGAAGCAGTCGGATGAGGGGGAGCATTTCAAACAACCCCTCATCAGTCGCCTTTGGCGACAGCTTCCCCCGAGGGGGAAGCCTTAATATGTTTAAGAATTATAATAAAAAATACAGCCGTTTCGTCCTTTACTATAGGACGAGCGACTGTAACCCGTGGTGCCACCTATATTGCTTCTCATAGCTTCGTCATTAAAGCTTGCCACTGTAACGCATGGCTTGCGGCGCACCTACTTGTTTCCTTTCAGCTTGCAGCTCGTGAGTGTTCTTCATACGATTGCCACTGCCCGGCTCACACCGCCCCGAGCTCGCTTAAAGCGCATCTTCGCACTACTTTTCTCCGTCAATGCTTTTATCAAAGATTATTATAGCTGAAATATGCTATTTGTCAAGTGATATTATAAATCGGAGCTTTGCTCCCCGAAACTCCACGTTCCGCTCTCAACACTCAACTCTTATATATAAGAGTGCTCAACATTTATTTCAACCCTTGTATTTTCAAAGTTTGCTTCAAGAATTTCGGTGAGCTCAGCTTTAATCTTATCTTTTTTATCTTCCTCTTCAAAGGGAATTATCAAATCAAAATCCATATGGCTTTCGCCGTTTTTCTGAGTTATGCGAAAATCGTGGAAGGAATATGCCTGATTATAGCTTTTGATTATGTGCTTTGCCTTTTTGCGAAGGTCAGAGGTCTTTTTATCGTCAATTTCAATCGGGTCTATGTGAATACACATAATTATTCCGAGCTCATCAAGTATTCTTTTTTCTGCACGGTCAATAACATCGTGGATTGCAAAAATATCTGCGCCGCCGTCAACCTCCGCATCGGCAGAAGCAATTTTCTTGCCTGCGCCGTAGGAATGAACAATAAGGTCGTGAACGCCGAGAACAATATCATCCTCGGTTATTATGCCTGTAATCCTGTCTGTAAGCTCCTTTGAGGGCGCTTCGCCGAGCAGGGGAGAGATAACGTCTTTCAGCATCTTAATTCCCGATACAAGAATGAAAACCGAAACGCAAAGACCGATAATACCGTCAATCCTTTTAATATGAAAACAGCTTGAAAGAACCATTGCAATAATTGTTGCAAGCGTTGCAATGCAGTCGTTCAGGCTATCCTGTTTAACCGCTTTCATATTGAGATTATCGGTTAATTTATAAAGCTTATTATTGAAATATGCCATCCATAGCTTAACGCCTATTGCAAGAAGGAGCAGCGCTAAAAAGAAGAAGGAAAACTTAACCTCCTGAGGATGAATAATCTTTTCAACCGAGCTTTTGCCAAGCTCAAAGCTCATTGCAAAAATGAACAGTGAAACGATAAGTGCGCTTATGTATTCAATTCTGCCGTGGCCGAATGGATGCTCCTTGTCAACGGGCTTGTTTGAAAGCCTTGTTCCCGTTATCGTAACAATATTTGAGGTGCAGTCCGAAAGATTGTTGAGCGCATCCGCAGTTATTGAAATTGAGGCGCTCAAAGAACCGATAACAAATTTGATAATGCAAAGCAGAAGATTGCATACTATGCCCGTATAACCGCTAAGCGATGAAAGAGCAGTTCTTTCATCGCTTTTGTTTTTTCTCTTTGCAGTTTTTATTAATAGCTCGGTCATTTTTTTCACCTTTTTATAAATCGGAGCGAAGCTCCCCGAGAACGCACAACGCTAAACGAGAAACACGCAACTATTTTATCAGCGAAGCAATCAGATAAACTCCTCCCGCTGCAAGCCATGCAACAACGCACTGCAAAACAACAACGCCGAGCGCCCACTTTCTTCCAAGCTCACGGCGAACAGAGCTTATTGCCGCAACGCAGGGAGTATAAAGCAAGCAGAAAACAAGGAAGGAAAGAGCTGATTTAACCGTGAAAACAGAGGTTAATGCGCTTGTTCCGCCGATTAGAACGGATATTGTTGAAACAACGCTTTCCTTTGCCATAAAGCCCGTTATCAGCGAGGTTGTTATGCGCCAGTCGCCAAAGCCGAGGGGCGCAAATATCGGAGCAACAAAGCCCGCTATAACCGAAAGCATACTGTCCTTTGAGCCTTCAACCATTTCAAGATGGAAGTTGAAGGTCTGCAAAAACCATATAACGATTGATGCAAGGAAAATAACCGTAAAGGCTCTTGTTATGAAATCCTTTGATTTATCCCATAAAAGCCTTATGGTGTTTTTTAAGCTTGGCATTCTGTAGTTCGGAAGCTCCATAACAAAGGGAACTGCCTCGCCCTTGAATCTTGTTGCCTTTGATATCAGCGCAATAATTATTCCCATAATAATTCCGAGAAGATAGAGCCCAACCATAACAAGCGCCGCATAATCGGGGAAGAATGCCGCCGAAAACAGAGCATAAATCGGCAGCTTTGCCGAACAGCTCATAAACGGAATCAATATGATTGTTGCCTTTCTGTCTCGTTCGGAGGGAAGAGTTCTTGCGCTCATAACGCCCGGAACGCTGCAGCCAAAGCCTATAAGAAGCGGAACAATGCTTCTGCCTGAAAGACCGAGCTTTCTCAGCAGCTTATCCATAACAAAGGCAACTCTTGCCATATATCCCGTATCCTCCAGAAGTGAAAGGAAGAAAAACA
>CAMYWU010000102.1 GCA_947302895.1 uncultured Clostridia bacterium
CTGTTGTATACGGATCTTTCCTGATTCCATCTTCAAAGATACCGGGCATTGTATCGTCCTTGTAGGTATCGGGCTGATCACGGTTGATAGCGCAGATTATACCCTTCATTGAAGCATAGCTGATATTATGGCTGACGCCTATTCCGAAAACATCCTTGCCCTCGGGGTTCTTAAGATGAATATAGCTGATAGCCTTTGAATCGGAGCCAACAGCGATAGCGTGCTCGCTGTAGTCGATAAATTCATATCCTGTAATACCGATTTTCTGAATAGCGGTGAAGAAAGCGCCGATAGGACCGCTGCCCTCGCCTGAAATGCTGATATTTTCGCCGTCCTTATAGGTTATTGTTCCTTCAAACTTAACCTTTGAAAGCTCTTCTTCCTCAACCTTTTCTTCATAAACCTTATAGTTGCGAAGTCTGTACGGTCCTGCAACATTTCTGTATTCCTTCTGGAATAAGTCGAACACCTCGGGTGCGGAGAGCTCCGTTCCCTTTTCATCGCAAGCCTTCTGAACAACTGCTCCGAATTCGGGATGCATTGCCTTTGGCATCTTTATTCCGTAGTTATTTGCAAGAATAAATGCAGTTCCGCCCTTGCCCGACTGTGAGTTTATGCGGATAATCGGCTCGTATTCCCTTCCGACATCTGCGGGGTCAATCGGAAGATAGGGAACCTCCCACATATCGGTTTTGCTCTCATCCATATAGATTTTGCCCTTGTTGATGGCATCCTGATGAGAGCCCGAAAATGCGGTGAAAACAAGCTCGCCCGCATAGGGATGACGAGGCGGCACTTCCATTTTAGTACAGCGCTCATAAACCTCTTTGATTTTGTTTATATCATGGAAATCAAGCTCGGGGTCAACGCCCTGGGTCCACATATTAAGCGCAAGAGTAACAATGTCAACATTACCCGTTCTTTCGCCGTTGCCGAAAAGAGTTCCTTCAACTCTGTCGGCGCCTGCCATAAGAGCAAGCTCGGTTGCGGCAACGCCCTCGCCCCTGTCGTTATGGGGATGAAGCGAAATAATTGCAGCCTCTCTGTTCGGAAGATGACGGCAGAAATATTCAATCTGGTCAGCATATCCGTTCGGGGTTGAGCATTCAACAGTTGAGGGAAGGTTGAGGATAATCGGGTTTTCCTTTGTTATATGGAGTTCTTCCATAACCCTGCGGCAGATTTCAACCGCATTATCCATCTCGGTTCCCGTGAAGCTTTCGGGTGAATATTCAAAACGGATATTCATATCGGGATTTTTCTTCTTTTCCTCTTCGGTAAGCTCATAAATGAGCTGAGCGCCCTTAACTGCAATATCAATAACGCCCTGCATATCGGTTTTGAAAACAACCTTTCTCTGAAGAGTTGAGGTTGAGTTATAAAAATGCACGATAACGTTCTTTGCGCCGTGGATAGCCTCAAAGGTTTTCTTGATGAGGTGGGGTCTTGCCTGAACAAGAACCTGAATTGTTACATCATCGGGGATATAGTTTCCGTCAATAAGCGTTCTTAAAATTTCATATTCGGTTTCGCTTGCAGACGGGAAACCAACTTCAATCTCTTTAAAGCCAACATCAACAAGAGTCTGGAAAAATTCAAGCTTTTCCTGAAGATTCATCGGGTCAACAAGCGACTGATTTCCGTCTCTCAAATCAACTGAGCACCAAACGGGAGCCTTTGTTATAACATTATTCGGCCACTGTCTGTCGGGAATGTTGATGGGTTTAAACGGTGTGTATTTTTCGTATCCTTTTTTCATAATAATCTCCTTTCCGTGTTCGGAGCAATAAAAAAGCCCCTACACTCAGCGTATAGGGGCGTTAGAAACGCGGTACCACCCTATTTCAGCGGCAAAGGAAAGCCGCCCTTTAGCATCAAACAATGCCTCAACCTTTAACGCGGTTAAGCGGGTGCGCCTATTGATTTCTATTCAGCGCATCAACTCCGCAGAGAGCTATACATTAAACCCTTTGTATCGGCTTTCACCTGCCGCCGACTCTCTGAAACTAAAGTGAATAATCTTTTTCTGCATCACAGTTTTTAAATAGGTTTTATAAAATTTTAATAGTATAAGTATTATAACAAATAAAAATCCGTTGTCAAGATTAATTTACAAAATAGCCGGCTGCAAGCCCCGAAATTCGTAATTCGTAACTCGTAATTCGTAATTATAAAACCGAATATCCATAACTGTTAACAATAGCCATAACAGGAGTTCCCTCTCGGCAAAGCGGGCAATCATGGCTCTGATATGCTCTGTATGCAGGAATTTCCCTTCCTGAAAAGATTGTGTTAACGTGGATATCGTTGATAGTATCAACAGCGCTGAAAACGCTTGAAATTCCGATAACATTTCCGCCGTAGTACTGAACGCTTTCCATTGCACGCTCAACGGTTTTACCGCTCGTAATTGCCGAAATAAGAACAATAACATTTTTATTCTTTATCATACGAACAAGATTATCACGGAAAATAATATTGCCGCTTGCATCATATTCGCTTCCGACAACATAAATCTCTCTCTTCGAATCATATCTGTACATATTCGGGCGTGAAAGCTCGTGTGCAAGATATGCGCCGAGGGTCTGGGTTTCATACAGGCAAAGAACAGTATCCGCCTGAATCTCATTTGTATTATAGTATTCAGCAAGCAGCATAGCCGTGTCTACCGAAACATCGTGGTTATGCTTAACATCGCTTGTTCCAATATAATAATTAATATGATTGTTTGCAGAAACAAAATGCCCTTTAACAAGATGAATAAAAACATTCTCGTTTCTCGGGCTTGTTAGTTTATAAACATTGTTCATAAATTCAACTCCTTTTAGTATAAATAATATTTTACATCATAAGAATTAACTTTGCAACTGTACCCCGCGTATAAAAATACACCTGTGTTTTGTTAATATTCAACAAAGGGATTTGATTTATATAATATAGTATGTTATATTAATTCCGAGGTAAAATTATGAAAATAGAAAACGTTAAATTTAATAATATTGCTTTTTTAGCCCCGATGGCAGGAATTGCAGACAGAGCCTTCCGAGAGCTTTGCCACCGTTTCGGAGCGGCATATACCGTTAGCGAAATGGTTTCCTCAAAGGGGCTGACAATGGGCGATAAAAAAAGCGCCGAGCTCTTAACCTTCGGAATTGAGCATCCCTGCGGAGCTCAGATTTTTGGCGACGACCCCGAAATAATGGCTCAGGCGGCTGTTAAATGCCTTGAATACAAACCCGAAATCATTGATATAAATATGGGCTGTCCTGCGCCGAAAATTGCTATGAACGGCGGCGGCGCAAGCCTTATGAAAAACCCTGCTCTCGCTTATGAAATAACAAGGGCGGTTGCCAGCGCAGTTGAAATTCCCGTTACGGTTAAAATCCGCTCGGGCTGGGATGAGGGCAGTATAAACGCCGTTGAAATGGCTCAGATGATTGAAAAGGCGGGAGCTGCCGCAATTGCCGTACACGGCAGAACAAGACAGCAGATGTACAGCGGCAAGGTTGACCTTGACCTTATATATAATGTTAAAAAATCCGTTGGCATTCCCGTTATAGGCAACGGCGATATAACCGATGAACAAAGCGCAGCAATTATGCTTGAAAAAACAAATTGCGATGCCATTATGATTGGCAGGGGCGCTTTGGGCAATCCCTGGCTTTTCCAGAGAATAAACGCATATTTATCGGAATGCAGGGTTATTCCCGAGCCGAGCGTTACCGAAAAAATGGCGGTTATGCTAAGGCATATTGAAAAGATTATTGAATACAAGGGCGAATATACCGCAATGCGTGAGGCACGCCACCATGCCGCTTACTACACAAAGGGTATGCGTGGAAGTGCGGCGCTCAGAAAGGAAATCTGCTCCTATGAGCGTTTTGAACAGCTCGAAGAGCTTGCATTCAGGATAGTAAAGGAAAACGAATAATGACACTTAATATTGTTTTGATTGAGCCCGAAATTCCGCAGAACACGGGCAATATAGCACGCACCTGCGCCGCAACGGGCGCAAGGCTCCACCTTGTAGGACCAATGGGCTTTCATATAACGGATAAGCAGGTTAAGCGTGCAGGGCTTGACTATTGGGACAAGCTCAATATAACCTACTACGATTCAACCGCCGAATTTTTTGAGAAGAACAAGGGCGGATGCTTCTACTATTTTACAACAAAAGCTGAACAGGCACATTCCGAGGTTGAATACCCCGACGGCTGTTTCCTTGTTTTCGGCAAGGAAACGAAGGGACTGCCCGAGCCCCTGCTGAAAGAAAACCACGATTTTTGCGTTCGCCTTCCAATGAGGGGAATTATCAGAAGTCTCAATCTCTCAAATGCCGTTGCTGTTGGAACATATGAGGTTTTAAGGCAGTGGAATTATCCCGAACTTTCTTCCAAAGGTCAGCTGCACGAATTGCAATGGTAAATATGATTGCAAAGCAAATCATATTTACCCGTGAACGGTGAACCGTGAATCGTGAGCCGTGATTAGTGATTTTCACGAGCCACGAGCCACGAACCACGAGCCACTAAATTATGATTGCAAAGCAAATCATAATTTAAAAACCGAGGCAATGCCTCGGTTTTTGTTATTCTGAAAGTAGCATTCTGTCATTATCAAGCTCTTCGCCTGCATTTGTCTTGAACTTTTCAAGCAACTCGGATTTATGAAGGGCTTTCTTTTCTTCACCGGAAACATCATAGATGATTTTACCGTCGTTCATCATTATGAGTCTGTTTCCGATATTGATAGCGTCCCTCATATTATGAGTTATCATAATTGTTGTAAGATTATGCTCGGTTACAATCTTCTGAGTTAAATCAAGAACATTTTTTGCGGTTTTCGGGTCGAGAGCCGCAGTATGCTCGTCAAGGAGCAGAAGCTTCGGCTTTTTAAGAGTTGCCATAAGGAGGGTTATCGCCTGACGCTGACCTCCTGAAAGAAGTCCAACCTTTGATGTAAGTCTGTCCTCAAGTCCGAGTCCGAGACTTGCAAGAAGCTCTTTATATTCTTCCTTTTCCTTATGATGAACTCCTGCGCCTAGCCCTCTTACTTTTCCTCTTCTTGCTGCAAGAGCGAGGTTTTCAACTATTTGCATATCTGCAGCCGTTCCCGTCATCGGGTCCTGGAAAACTCTTCCGATATATTTTGCTCTTTTATGCTCTGAAAGCTTTGTTACATCATCGCCGTCGATAATGATGCTTCCGCAGTCAACGGGATAAACGCCTGCAATCATATTGAGCATTGTTGATTTTCCTGCTCCGTTTCCGCCGATAACAGTTACGAAATCGCCTTCATTTAAAACAAGGTCAACTCCGGTAAGCGCTTTCTTTTCGTTGATTGTACCGGGGTTAAAGGTTTTATGAACATTCTTAATTTCAAGCATTATCTTCAACCTCCTTGTTCTTAACATTTTTAGCGGCTATTTTGTTTTTCCAATATGGAAGTCCGAGGAAGAGCGCAACGAGAAGAGCTGAGAGAAGCTTGAGGTCGTTTGCATCGAGTCCCATCCAGACAACGATATTCTGAACAATATAATAGATAATTCCGCCTAATACAACCGAAACAAGAGTTAAAGCAAAGTTGCGGAAGATTTTGCCGAAAACAACCTCGCCGACGATTACAGCGGCAAGACCGATAACGATTGCGCCCCTGCCCATATTAATATCAGCAAAGCCCTGATACTGAGCGTAAAGTGCGCCTGAAAGAGCAACGATACCGTTTGAAAGAACAAGACCGAAGATAACATTAAATCTTGTGTTAATTCCGTTAGCTCTCGCCATTGCCTGATTGCAGCCAGTTGCTCTGATTGAGGAACCGAGCTCTGTTCCGAAGAACCAATACAGTATTGCAATCATTACAACCGCAAAAATCAGCCCTACTATAATTGATTT
>CAMYWU010000103.1 GCA_947302895.1 uncultured Clostridia bacterium
AACGAAAATGAGCTTGCGAATTACTATTCATATAAAGGAAGAGAATTCCTTATAAGAAACGCTTCAAGGGATTGCCGAAACATCAGCTTTGAAGCCCTGAGAAAATCAATTGACGTTTTGCAAAGAACCGATGAAATGATGAAATCAAGCACTATTGATAAAAGCATACTGCTTGAAGAAACAATTGCAAAGCTGCTCATACTGAGAAAAGAATAGCATATGGAAAAAATCAAAATCAGCCAGGCGGTTATTGTTGAGGGAAAATACGATAAAATCAAGCTTGAAAACATTATTGACGCTTTCATTCTTGAAACAAACGGCTTCGGAATTTTCAAGGATAAGGAAAAGCTTTCTTTCATAAAAAAGCTTGCAGATGAAAGAGGAATTATTATTCTGACAGATTCAGACCATGCAGGCTTTATGATAAGAAATCACCTCACCTCCGCAATACCGAAAGAAAAGATAACAAATGTTTATATTCCCGATATTATGGGAAAAGAAAAGCGCAAAACCGTCCCTTCTAAAGAGGGTAAAATCGGCGTTGAGGGAATGAGCAAGGAAATACTGCTTGAAGCGCTTAATAAAGCGAACATCAATTGTGAAAGCATAGAAAAGGGCGAAGAAGTAACAAACTATGATTTATTTGAGCTCGGGCTTTCAGGAACGCCTAATGCAAAGCAAAACAAAAAGAAGCTCCTAAAAAAGCTGGAGCTTCCAGAATTTCTTTCAACCTCTTCCCTGCTTTCATGCATTAATAATATGATGACAAGAGAAGAATTTTTAAAAATGGCAAAAGACGGGATTGATTAATCCCGTCTTTTTAATGTTTTTAAAGATGCCTTTTGTTCATCCGTTATACGGTAGCTTTCAACCGCCTTCTGAATAGCCTTATTATGAGTCCATTTGTCAAGCGCTCTGTTTTCAATAAATGGGAGAGTTTTTTCATACTGCTTTGCAAGCGCCGTTGCAAAATACCATGCAACCATCATTTTGATATAGTATTCCTCGCTCCTGATTTTGCTTACTGTTTTAAGATATTTTTCATTAAAATCCTTATCCAGAAAATGACACATCAGCATTCCGACACCGAAGCGCACAGTATAGGTTTTTTCGCTTTCAATCCACTTATAAATATAGGGCAAAAGCGCCTCCTTGTTTTTAGAAAAGCATTTCGGGCGGAGCTGGTCGCAGGTTGCCCAGTTATCAACGAAAGGAAGAAAGCTCTCAACCTCGGCTATGCATTTATCAAAGCTTTTTTCAAGGCTGATAATAAAGGCGTGAAGCTGGTTTTCTTCAAAATAATCGTGGGGCAAAGCACTTATAAACTCCTGCGCCTTTCTTTCCTTTACAAGCTCTTTTGCATACGCCCTTAAAACAGGGGTACGAACTCCGATAAAGCTTTCCTTTTTCAAATCAGGGGTCAGATTAGACTGAAAATCCCTGTATTTCAAATCCTGATTATCAAACAGATATTTCCTGATTTCATTCATTTCAATCACCGCTTTTATAATAGCACATTCAAAGATAATTAAAAAGGAATATTTTTCATGAACCCGTGCAGAATAATAAAGCGGAGGTGAAAGAAATGACATCAAAAGAGCTTTTATACGTTGAGGATGCGCTCGGACACGAGCAGTATTTTCAGACCAAATGCAACGAGATTGTTCAGAACATTCAGGATGCTGAACTCAGAAACACTGTTCAGACTATGACGGGCAAGCATCAGCAGATTTTCAACAGCTTTTTAAATCTTTTATAAGGAGTAATTATGGACGACAGAAATTTAATGCAGGATATCCTCCTGCTTGAAAAAGGCGTTTGCGACCTTTATATGCACGGCGCTATTGAATCTTCAACCCAAAGCATTAACCAGACCTTTAAAACAGCACTTAATGATTCGCTTTGTATGCAGGACGATATCTATAAAAAGATGGAATCAAAGGGCTGGTATCAGACCGAACAGGCTGGACAGGATAAGATTGATACTCTTAAGCAGAAATTCAGCAATATGCAATAACGGGACATCGAGGGTTCGTTTGCGAGCGCTGCCAGTGGCAGATGAAGCGAGCAATAAGAACTGCCGAACGGTCAAAATTTGTCGGCGCTCCAAGCCGATAACAAATTTTGGGTACCGTTGGTCGAACGCCGTCCCCTACAAAAAAGAGGCTGTTTCAAACAGCCTCTTAATACTATATTAAAGCTTTGAGAGCTCCTCACGGAAGGCTTCCGCACTATCGAACTCCTTATAAACAGATGCAAAGCGAACATATGCAACCTCATCGATTTCCTTGAGCTTTTCCATAATGAGCTCACCGATTCTTGCACTTGTTACCTCTCTGTCAACAGAGGATTGAAGAGCTGCTTCGATTTCGGAAATCTTTGTTTCAAGCTCTGCAACAGTTACATGTCTTTTTTCGCATGCACGAAGCATTCCCTTGAGAATCTTATTTCTGTCGAATACCTCTCGGGACTTATCCTTTTTAATAACGATAATCGGAACATCCTCAATTATCTCATATGTTGTAAATCTTTTGCCGCACTGAAGGCATTCCCTTCTTCTTCTTATGCGTTCATTTTCATCCGTTGGTCTTGAATCAATTACTTTGCTGTCCGTAAAAGAACAAAATGGGCATTTCATATCATATTCCTCCATAGAAAAAGTGATTACGAAAAGCATTATAACACAAGATATAGAAAAATGCAAGTGTTTTCCTTTACAACAATATATTGATTAAATTATTGCTTTTTGAGTTGGTTCGCCTTGTTATTGTAGATGAACATCCAAAGAGCCATTGCGCATATCATAATATAGCCCACAATCGATAGAATATCAGGAATCTGATGACCCAAAAACAGATAGCCCTCAATCGCAACAAAAACGATATTTGAATAATCATAAATCGATATTTCTCTGCTTGGCGCATAGGTATATGCCGCAGTTATTCCAAACTGGCCGCCTGCTGCACAAACACCAACGAGAAGCAGATATACAAGCTGCTTTGTTGTCATCGGCTGGAAGCTGAGCAGCATAAACGGAAGAGTTACAACAATTGAAAACGCCGAAAAATGAAAAACTGTAAATCTCGGGTTTTCGCCGATATTGCCCATATAACGAACGCAGGTATATGCCGCTCCCGCACCGATTCCGCCTATAAGACCGCAGATTGAAGGTATCAGCTCAACATTTGAAAGCGTTGGCTTAATAACAAACATTGCGCCGATAAACGCTCCGCATATTGCAATTGCCTGTTTCGGCTTAACCTTTTCCTTCAGGAATATTGCCGAAAACAGAAGTGTAAAAAACGGGCTGAGCTTATTTAGCATTGCTGCATCTGCGGTATGCGCCATATGAGTTGTTGCGTAGAAATTACCGTATACTCCGAGAAGTCCGACTGCCGAGCGTATAAAATGAAACGGCAGCGCACCCTTAACAGGCTTAAAGCTCTCGTGATTTTTAACCAATGTAAAAAGGGCAATAAAGAAAGCAACAAGATTACGGAAGAAAACCTTCTGGGCAACGGGAAGCTCGCCCGAAAGGTTTATGAATGAACTCATTCCGCTGAAACAAAGTGCGGAAAAGAGAATACATATAATTCCTTTAGTCTTGTTGCTTAGTTTTTTTACATTCATAATTAAAAGTTGTTTTCAAAGAATTTTCTGCTTGTTATAAGCTCGTTTTCAACATCGAAGCCCTTTGAATAAATTTCAATAACATAGTCGCCTTTATAGCCGGCAGTATCCATTTCATCAAACAGGCGTTTAAAATCGAAATTGCCCCTTCCCGGCGGCAGACAGTCAAAATCTGAATTGCTGTCGCTGATATGAATATGAACAATTTCATTTTTCATCTCATCAAGCACTTCAAACGGGCTGTATCCCGAACGGATAGCCTGCTTGATATCAAAAATCATCTTAAAATCATCGCCAAGAGACGCTCTCATATCCTTTAAGAACTCCAGATCCTCGGAAAGAAAGCGAACAACGTTTTCCTGGCAAACGCTTATTCCCTCCTGCTTTCCGAGCTCGATAAGCGAATTAAAGCGCTCGAAATAAAGCTCCCTTGGAACATCACGCTTCTGCCTTGCAAGAGCGCCGTGGATAACAACAAATTTTGCTCCGAGCATTGCAGCCGCTTGAAAATGCTTTTTATATAAATCTATATAATCATCGTATCTTCTTTGGTACTCTCCGAAAATGCAGGTGTTTTCCAGCGATGAAGAAAAAGGGTGCACCGATAAAACCTCCAATCCCGAAGCGTCTGCCTGCTTTTTCATTTCCGAAACGAAATCAGGCTCGAGCTCGCTTGGGGAGTTGAAGAATATTTCAGCCTTTTTAAATCCTGTTTCAATAACCTTTTCAAGTGATTTTTCCGTTTCAAGCGGATAAAAGCACGAGGTTGAAGCGCCGATATTCATCAAATTACCTTATCCTAATAATTTTTCTATTGCTGCAAGCTTAACGCTTACACAAAGTATACCTGCCGCCAAATCAAGCTCCTCAACAGGAGGGAATGACGGAGCAATTCTGATATTGCTGTTGTACGGGTCGTCCTTATAGGGATATGTTGCGCCAACAGGAGTTAATACAACCCCCGCTTCCTTGCAAAGCTCCCCTACTCTTTTTGCGCAGCCCTCCATAACATCAAGGGAAACGAAATATCCGCCGTTTGGCTTAACCCAGCTTGCAATGCCAAGACCGCCGAGCTCGTTTTCAAGGTGATTGCAAACAATTTCAAACTTTGGCTTTAATATTGCCGCGTGCTTTTTCATATGCTCCTTAACACCCTCGGCATCCTTAAAGAACTTAACATGGCGAAGCTGATTCATTTTATCGTAGCTGATTGTCTGGCAATTAAGTCTGCCCATAATCTGCTTGATATTTGCAATGCTTGCCGCAATTGCAGAAACGCCGGCACCCGAGAAGGTTATTTTCGAGGTTGAGCAAACCTCAATTACCATATCCTCGTTATCATATTCGGGCAGAACATCAAAGATATTAAGCAGCTTATCGCCGTTTTCATCCAAATCGTGAATGAAATATGCATTATCCCAGATAATTCTGAAATCGTTTGCCGCAGGCTTGAGCGCAGCAATTTCGCGCACAATTTCATCACTGTATGTAATACCCGTTGGGTTTGAATACTTAGGAACGCAAAACATTCCCTTTACAGACTGGTCTTTAATAAGCTCTCTTACCGCGTCCATATCGGGACCGTCGCTGTTCATAGGAACATTGAGCATTTCAATATCAAAGTATTCAAGAATTGTAAAATGCCTGTCATATCCCGGAACGGGGCAGATGAACTTAATTTTATCGTATTCCCTCCAAGGTGTTTCATCAAGCACACCGTGCGCAAAGCACTGGCATATGTAATCAAACATAAGAGTTAAGCTTGCATTGGGTCCGACGATAACATTCTCGGTATTAACCTCCATCAAGTCTGCAAAAAGCTTTTTGCAGCTCGGAATACCGTCGAGTATACCGTAGTTTCTTGTGTCTATTCCGTCTGCGAAATAATCAATCTCGGTATTAACCATATCCATTGATAAATCAAGCTGCTCCTTGCAGGGCTTTCCCCTGCTCATATCAAGAGCAAGACCCATTGCCTTATACTCATCATATCTCTTTTGAAGAAGCGCTTTTTCCTCAAGCAATTCTTCTTTTGTCATATTAATATATTCTGCCATATTTTTCTCCTCGCAGTTGATCCTAATATTAAAAATGATTTAGTATTTTATCACTTTTTTACATACTTTGCCCGCAGATTTACCTTTCGTTTTCTAGGCTGCTCTAAAAAAGGTATAATGTAACTTTAATAATAAGGAGGAGATATGTCTATCGAAAGATCACAGGAAGAAAAATCCCAAATTAAAGATA